>CAJQOD010000027.1 GCA_905479865.1 uncultured Rickettsiaceae bacterium
AAACGCTGCAAAAAAATGGACAATGCCGATCAAAAATTGGCCACTTGCGTTGAATCAGTTTGAGATTTTATGTGGTGATTTTAAGCAGGAATTATTGGAGCATAAATTTTAGCACTTACACAAAAAAACTGATTGACTCAAGGAAGGATTTAGCTTCTTATAAATGTCCTACGGCTAAAGAAATAGAGAGTACTAGCACCAAAGCAGGTAAAGGAACAGGTTCTGAGGAAACGCTGAACCAAACCATTCCAAAAGATATCCCCTCAGACAATACTGCTCCTGAAATAATTGAACCGGTCAAATCTATATAGAATTTATGAATTACCAATATCTCTACTCTTTTGCAACAAGAGATAATCTCTACTTGCGAAGGAGTAATAGCGATTGCAGCAATTAATGGAGATTCAACGATTTCGTCATGCCCCCTTAGTAGGGGTGCGGCAATCCACTTAATAATAATACCCCAAGCGTGCTAAAAATCATCTGTGGAACGCTACATCGTAAAAATTCAAAATAAATCTGCTTCTTAACCTCAGAGAATAAATGGATTGCTTCGCCCTGCACTCTCAATGACGAAATCTCTAAAGTTCCTTGATCACCTACACCCCTAAAAAGGGGTTCATAGGTGACGATGTTGTGCCTTCTCTTCCTTCTATATCACGAAGGAGCTAAGTTTCATGAAAAATCGCTCCTTCAGCATTTAATTTCGAATTTTAGTATTGTCCCGCACTTTGCTACATCCAGGGTTATCAATTGCAATCTTTCAAGTACCACACAACTACACTCTTACTTTTTATCCATTGCTTTTTTAGCCATTTCGACCAGCTGAAAGTAGTTTATTTTACCTGTAACAAGAACTGGGAGTTCTTTAATCAAGACAACCATCTTCGGAATATGAAGCTCTGAACACTGTTTTTCTTTACAAATTTTTGCTATCTTATCACGTGTTAGGTCTTGGGCAGTAGAAAATAGAACTATTTGTTCACCCTTTTTATCATCTTCAATATACACTGCCGCATGTATAGAATCGTGGTCAGTCGCAGCAACCAAATCTTCAACAGCTACAAGTGATACCATTTCACCAGCGACTTTTGCAAAACGCTTTTCCCGACCTAGTATAGTAACATAGCCTTCATCATCAATAGATACTATATCCCCAGTATCATACCAATAATCTCCAAGCTTCTCAACGTTTGGAGTCTCAATTACCCCTGGATTTTCTGGTTTAATATATCCTTGCATAATATTTGGTCCTCGAACACAAAGTCTACCACCTTGGCTAATGCCTTCAACCGGTTGTAGGAAATACTCAATTTTAGGCATCAAACGCCCTACCGTCCCAGGCTTATCGTGCATTGGAGTGTTTGAAGCAATAGCAGGAGCTGCTTCTGTTACTCCGTACGCCTCAAAAATTCTTACGCCGAATTTATCCAACCATGATTGTCTTGTTTTAGACTTTAATTTTTCAGCACCGGCTATCACATATCTCAACGAATAGAAATCGTATGGATGAGCATAGGTGGCATATCCTGTAAGGAAAGTATCCGTACCGAACATGATAGTTGCACCAACATCATAGATAATTTCCGGAATAATACGGTAATGCAAAGGTGACGGGTAAAAGAACGTTTTCACACCACTCAAAGACATAATTAAAGTAGCCATCAAGCCAAAACTATGGAACATTGGCAGAGCATTAAACGCACAATCATACGGGTTGAAATCAATTCGGGATAAAGCCTGGCATCTATTTGCCTGAAGATTTCTATGAGAAAGTGCCACTGCCTTTGGCTTGCCCTCCGTACCTGATGTAAATAGAATGACTGCAGTTTTCAAATCGTTCCGATCTTGGCATATCGTCTCATAATAGCTTTGTGGAAATATGCTTGCAATTAAACACTTGATTTTCAGTATAGTAGTGATGTATTTGCGCAAGTCTTCAAGATATATTATAGAAATACCAGCCTCTCTGGTTGCATCTACAAGAACTTCCAGCTCAGCTTTTTTTATAAAATTCCTAGATGTATATATAGTCTTAACTTGTGCGGTTTTGCAGGATGACACTACATTACTTGCCCCTGAGGTAAAATTGATCATAGCTGGAATTCTGCCGGCTGCCTGCATGCTAAAAAATGCAATTGCACTACCCACCATATTAGGAAGCATTAATCCAACTTTTTCACCTGGTTCTGAATCTCTTGATAGCAATTTTGCCAAAATAAAAGATTTAAGCAATATACTCTGATAGTTAGCAGTATTATTATCAATATCCTGCATCATTTGAGATTTTTTGCCATAGATTTTACTAGCACTGATCAGTGAATGGAATATTGTTTCCTTATAATCAGAGCTTTCAAACATCATATCACTCATCAAATCATATAATGAGTGCCCAATATATTTACGACGCTCCCGGTTATCAAGATTTGCAGGCGCACTTACCTTAACTGGTGGAAGAACAGTAATAGTAATTTTTCTGCGAAATGTAAATTTACCACGCATAAGCTTTCTTACTTTAGAGAAACGTGTGAACTGAGTACCGTCAACCCTAATTGGTAAGATAGTTGCCTTAGCTTTATCTGCGATCATCCCTGGCCCTTCATAGATTTTCATCAATGAACCGGTAACACTTGTCCTGCCTTCCGGAAAAATAGCGATTTTTCTATCCTTTTTTACTTCCTCAATCAGGCTTTTTATTGCCATAGGGTTATTGGGTTCAATCGGATAAGTTCTAACTATTTTTAAGAACGGTTTAACCCACCATTCTCTAGCAATAGTCGTATTAATTGCAAATTGCATATTCTCTGGAATATAGCTGGCAATTAGAGCCGGATCAATATATGAGAGGTGGTTTGCAATAATCACGGTTCTCTTTCCAGCTTTTTTATAATTTTCTAAACCTTTGACCTCAATTTTATACATTACGTCAAAGAATAGTCTAAAAATAGCTCTCCATAATCTCATAGGCACAACCTTACTATCTGGAATAAGTTGATAAATATAAACAGCCACTACCATATTGAGCATGCTAACCATAAGAATCACCCAAGGAATCGAAAAATCCATGTAGAATAACAAAGACAGTATAATTGTAGAGCCGGCCATAAAGAATGAATTAATTAGATTATTTGCAGCAATCACCCTACTGCGGTAAGCTGGTAGAGTGAAATATTGCATCACCGCAAATAAAGGCACAACATAAAGTCCACCAATCGCAGCTAGACAAAACAAATCCAGTAAAATACGCCAGTAATGTATTTTGGATAAAAATTCAAATACACTCTTGAGATGCGCCGGTTCATAGCTAATGCTGACAATTTTACTCGCGAAGAATAAATCTATTCCAAAAAAGCTAATACCAATGGCTGTAATAAATACATATTTTGTAGTAATATTATTAGCAAAAATCTTGTTACACCAAAATGATCCAACACCCACACCGATCGAAAAAGTTGCAAGAAAAAGATTGGCAACATTTTCATCAGCACCTAATGTATCTCTGGTCAAAGAAGGAATTTGAGCCATAATGGCTGCACCAATAAACCAAAACCAGGAAATTCCCAATATAGCCAAATATACCTGATTTTTAGATGAGGCATATTTCACCATAGCGATTGTTTCCTCTACTATGTTGGGATTTATCTTGATATCTGCGTTGGAATTATTGGATTTCGGCATAAAAAAACTAGCTACAAAACCAATAACGGCAATAATCATGGCAATGGTAATAACAAAATTACCATTAAAATTATAAAATCCGCCCATCATGGTTCCAAGTAGAATAGACAGAAATGTTCCGGCTTCAACAAAGCCATTTGCTCCCAGAAGTTCATCTTTGCGAAGTTTATCCGGAAGGACACTATATTTGATTGGGCCAAAAAATGTGGAATGTATACCCATAAAGGCAATACAACTAAACAACACAACTAAATTAGTATTGTAAAACCCGTACACAGAAATCGCTACAATACCAATTTCTATAAATTTGATGATTTTGACTATGGTTGAACGCTCATATCGATCCGCAATCTGCCCAGCCAAACTGGCTAAAAACACAAAAGGCATAATAAAAATAACGTTTGCCAGCATCACCAATACATAAGATGGTAATAAAAGCTCGTTTGCAAGTTTGAACGTTACAAGTATTATTAAGGCATTTTTTAAAATGCTATCATTAAGACAACCACAGAACTGCACTATAAATATAGGCAGAAATCTTCTATCTTTGAATAGATAAAGCTGATTTGACTCCATTTACTTCTCCAAGGAAATAATAACGGCATACTATGAAATTTCCTGGTATCTGTCAAATAATCTAAATAAAACTAAGCTACAAAATTCAGAAAAGAAGCCTGATTCAATCAATACAGATATTTATGAGGTCAAATAAATGAGACTCTGCAAACTATTTCAACTCAGCAGTCTTTAATAAAAACACAATATGCTTATTGTTGAATCTCTCTGCGATGGTAAGTGCTGTTTGCCGATCACTGTTTTTGGCAAAAATATCTATCCCTTTTAAAACAAGCAACCTGGCTGCAGGGTAATTACCCACATACGATGCTTTATGCAGGAGATTATTCTCCTCCTGCCCTGCAAGTTGCAATATGGGATAACTATTCAAGAGAGAGATTAGCGAATAAATGTTACCTTTATCAACAGCTTTAAATGCCTCATCTAACCCTAAAGATACTTCATCTTCGTAATATAAATCATTTTCTTCATTAAAGTTCTCGTCATAATTGTCAATAAACTGTTCTATTTCCATACGTTTTGGCTCGCGCTTGATCTTATCATATTGCTGCCAAAATTTCTTTACGTACAATCTAAAATCCATAAAATCAAGCTCTGCCTCTTGTGTGACTTCTCCTAGAACTACTTCATCATTTGGTAGAATCAGCACTTGAGCTTCATTATTTACAAATTGCAACTGAGTATTATCCAGACCAGCCGCAGTAACAGCTGTAAATTTTTCTATACTATTAGCATTTGCAACTAATTCTTCTGGAGTGATCGTTTGAACAGCCTTTGGAGCATCTTGTCTAAACTGCAATTCTTTTTGATATTTGGAAATATTTGTCTCAGGGGCTTTAGACTCCTCAGCTTCATCTACATAAGTTGGAACAGGTAACTCGCTGCTTTCAGTAGTCATATCATTAACTGCAGATGGTAACTCAACTTTAACAACATCCTGATTTTCTACTTTATCTGAATCAGCAACATTACTTATTTCTGGCAGAGTCTCTAATGCAGCAGGTACACTCTGATCACTATCAGATTTTTCTTCAACTAAATCCTTTGTTTCATCTGTTTTATCCTCGGACTCTGCTCCAAACCCCGAAGGTAGTTCTAGCTTGTCTTCAGTATCATCCGGCGTTGGTACTGCAAACTCAGCAACTTCTGGCACGGAATCTATCTTGGAAACTTGCGGAGTATACTCTGATGAATCTTTTATATCATCATCAAATCCTGAAGGTACTTGCAAATCTTCTACAGTATCATCGTCAGCAGGCAGTGTTGGAATCATAATTGACATCGGGCCTTCATCTGTACTACCCAATGGTGGAGCAATTGTTGGTATTATTTCCGGTACTTCTTCTGTTGCTTCCTCTAAGTTTTGATCTAACGGTGTACTAGTAGAATCAATGGTCTGTTCTTCCGCATTTGATTCTGTAGTAATTGCATCATCGTTCGCATCATCACCAAAACCAAAAAAATTCTTGATTTTTTCAAAGAAGGTTTTCGGTTTACCCGATCTATTATCTACTATTTCTTCTTCGCTAGTAACAGGCAAAGCCGGCAACTCAGGTAAATTTGGCTCCTCTGCCAAAGCAAACAAAGAATTTAGCATTAATATTGAGATAAAAAGTAACAATTTTTGTCTCATTTCTTATCCCCACATAATATTTGTGTTTACGAAATCAAATTTTCGAAACCATTTTCTGAATTTCTTCACCTACTACCTTTTCAACTATTCGTGGTAAGTTATTATCCAGCCACTCTTCAACAAGCGGACGCATTAATTCATTAATCGTTAAATCTAAGGATTTTCCCTTTATAAGATATTCAGCTTCACCTAAATGCTTGGCAATTTTGTTGATTTCAGATTCCGACTTATGTTTAGTTGTCCCAAAAACTAACGTCTCATCTGCATCACTGGTAGAGGAAGTGCCATCAGTACCAACAACACTGGTCAATTCCAAGACAGATTCTTTTTCGCCTATAGGTTGGACACTCTTTTGTTCAACCACACCAGCATGATTATGGTTGTCAATAATCCCTCTAATTGACTTTAGAATATCCTCAAGTTTAGCATCACCCTGCTCCTGATTTTCCATCTTTCCTGACACCACTAAAACCCTATGATTTTTGTTTTTACTTTCTTGAATTCAGCTTCCGGATTAAAATGATCTACTTTTAACTTCATACTTTTTGCAGTAAGCTCACCAACAAGTGCTTTAATCCTATAAGCAGCCAAGATTAGTGCCTTCCTCGCTTCCACCTTACCTTCCCTTGCTTTGTTTAACCGCTCTTCCGTACGCAGCACATCCACTATTGTCTTGGAACCTAGCATCTCTTCCTGAATCATACCTTCATAAGCAACTTCAGCAGCTTTTACTGCTTCAGCCGTGGCTCTAATACGCACTCTTGCAGCATCTAGCTGCGACCAGTTTGCTTTACTATTTGACTTGATCTGCTTGATTATGCTATCAAAATTTACTGCAGCTCTTCTAGTGTCATATTTTGCACGTCTAATGTCAGAATATTCTATACCGCCTTTAGATAGAATTGGTATAGTCACAGAGAGAGTTGAAGTAACGCTTCGATTGTTAATATTACTGTTTTCATTTTGTTGCGGATTATAGTATGTACGACCATTCTGCACTTTAAAGCTTGCCTTTGGAAGCAGCGCTCCCTTGGCAGCATATTCTCTAGCTTTTGAAGATTTTGTTTTATGAATAGCACTATCAACCAAAGGATTCACCGCTACCGCGCGCTCCATAAGAATAGTCAAGCTACTAGGCATATTACTTGGAACATTCGGCATTTTTATATCAACTGCTTCAATTCCAAATACCTGATAAAAACTTGCCTTTGCAGATTCGTAATTTGCATAAGCAAGCGCTTGATTTGCCTCAGCAGTAGCTAGCCCTTCCCTGGCACTGGCAACTTCTGTTTCCGTTGACTCACCCAACTTAAATTTCTCTTTCATTGCTTCAAGCTGGGTTTTATTTGACCTGACGCTTACTTTAGAAATATCGTACTTTTCTTTTGCCTCGACGCATCCCAGGTAAATATCAATTTCTTTCAAAAAAGCAGTTTGCTCTTTAGAGTAATAGTCTCCACGAGCTGACCTAAAACCTGCTTGAGCTGCTTTTAATTCAGCCACAGAAGACCAACCATCAAAGATTGGTTGTTCAAGTATTATGGCTTGCTGATAACGTAAATTATCTGAAGTGATTGCATCCCTAGTTGTTGAAACTCCACTCCTTCTTGCTGTTTTGGTATCAGTAGAGTCAAGCACAGCAGATACTCTCGGCATAAAGGACGCTAATGCTCTTGGAAATTGCTCAATTTCAGTCAAAAAATCTGTTCTAATGATTTTCAACTCCTCATTATGATTATATCCGCTTGTAAGTGCCTGCTCCATAGTTACAGCTGAAGCACTTGCTGAGTACAAAGCTAGTATGAGGGGTAAAAATATTTTGTACATATTATTTAAGCTCTATCTATATCTGATAATGGTTTATTAATAGTAATTCTATGTGAACTAAATCAAATAGTACATTACATGATGGTACTATTCATACGATCTTTAGCATTACTGTGTCAATGCTGGCACTTAAGGTAACAAAATAAATGTTTTTTAGCAAGATTAAGTTGGTCTTTAGCGTCATCTCAACTTAAGATAAAATAAGTAGAATACAAATGTAAGCAGATATAGCTATGACACTATCACAAAGCGCTTTTAGCGAACTGAAGCAAGAAGAGAAAGTTAATCTGATAGCCAAGACCTCACCTCAGCTACTTAGTATTCTTTGGAAAGATATATCAACATTCAGCACAGAAGATTTGGATGTCTTGTACAGGGTTAGCAATCTTGAGAGTACAGCCAAAGGTTTAGTCAAAATGCTGTCAGAGAATTTGCTACAGGTAGCAACAAATTTCACCGGACCTGTTGAAGAAAGTATTAAAAAACTCAAGTTAACTGACGAAGAGAAAGGAATTGTCGATAGCATCTACAAACAAACTATACTAGTTGCTATACAGCGAGCTGCTGATAATCTTTACAAGAGTTTGCAAAAAGGTGATGGACGTCTCTATAACGCAATATTATCAGAAGCCGTAGTCGATATACTTGATAGTGTACTGGATTTTAAGAAAAAAATTGACAAGCATTTTCCAGGCCTGTCAGATAAGATAATATCCGCAGCAGCTCCTGCTATCGTAGCATTAGCATCAACTTACTCTCCACCGCTTGGACTAGCACTAAAATCTACTGGAGTCCTTACCCAGGCGGCTAAATTTATGCAAACTAAAAATTTAGAAAGTACCATTAATAAAATGCGTGAGGATCTGGCTGAAATCAAAAATGATCAACAACTTACCAAGATGCAGGAAACCGGTGCTAAAATATCTGAATTAGCCGAACAAATCGAAGTATCACCAGTTAGTCTTGGCAAGTTAGGATTAACTCTTGAATCCGTTACTGAAACTATAAAAGAAGTTGCTACGAACCCAGACTCCAAAGCACTATTGCAGGCAGTTTGTAAATACGCATACAAACACACTCCATCTAACGAAAAAGAAGTAGATAAAAACTTTGCTGCCGTAAAAGATGCCACCTTGCAAAAACTTAAGAAACATGGTGTATCCGAGACAACCATTAAAGAAGTCACTAAAATTCTTGATGAGGCCATAGACCAGGCCAAAGGAGAAATGCAAAATGCTCTTAAACCAGATAGCAAAATATTTGATAAAATTACCTCGGTACAACAAAGTGCTGATATCTTAATGAAAACTGAAAAGAAAATTACCGCTGTAGTTGCTAAAAACCATCCAGAAAATCAAAAACTTATTGCAAGTACTTCAAAAAATTTAGCACAAGAAGTAAGTACACATATTCGAGGTAATGTAGCTCAAGTAGCTAAACACTTAACAAGCACCACTAAAGCTAAACAGTTTGCAAAAGAACTACTCGGAGCAGGACTTGCCAATGAAGTCGCATTAAAGCGCTCCGTACAAACCAAAAGCACCGTTCGTGAAATGTAAGGCTTATGAGAGAATAAGTATTGGTACTACCTACACTAGTGAAGTCTATAGTTAGAATTTTTTCATATATACAACATATATTTACCAACGTAAATCTTTATAGATATTAAGCCAAGAGTTCATGTTATTGCTATGGGTTTTATTAAGACTAATGGTGTCCTTTTATTTTCTATTTTTATATTATACTAGTTAGTACACATACCCACAGAGGAAATTATGGATACACAAAATCATGTTGATTACCACATCTCCAGGGTTTTGCAATGACGATTTTTACCACCCTTTCGTCTACTTACGAGGGAGCATTAGCGATGTGGTCAGTCCATTTATCCTTACAGAATACTAAATCTTCATCTCGCAATACTCCCTATAGTACACTAACTGCATCGATCAAGCATCAAGCCATTTTTTATTAGCTGCTATAAAATATGGGTTCTGAAAATTTTCTTTGGCGTATAGCATCAAATCACCTGCCAAAACATGAATATCGCCACCAGCAGCTCTGATCAATGCATGTCCAGCTGCTATATCCCACTCCATTGTAGAGCCGAACTTGGGAAAAACATCTCCAGCTCCTTCGGCGATCAAGCATAATTTAAGCGAACTTGGAACAGCAATAACCTCAGAGAAATTATTGCTTTTCAAATAGTCTGCTGTTACCAAGTTAAAATTATTAGAACTAACTACAGCTACAAAACCCTCCTGCTCATGAATATTCTTATCTATAGCAACTCCATTTTTTTCAATACAGAATTTTTGATTCTCATCAGTGAAATACAGAATTCCCTTAGCCGGTTGATAAACAAAACCGTAGGCAGCTAATTGTTTATCAACCAAGGCAATATTAACCGTAAAACTATCTTTGTTTTTAATAAAACTTCTAGTGCCATCAATAGGATCAATCAGCCAAAATTGCTTATTTTTGTCAATTGCAACGATTGGTCTTTCTTCGCAAATTACAGGGATTTTAGGTGCAAGATTGGATAACTCATTAAAAATAAAAAGACTAATCTCTTTATCAGCATTAGTAACAGGAGAATTATCATTCTTCCACTCAACTTCAATTCCCTTTTCTCTAGCATTAAGAGCGATATGACCTGCTTTTACTATAAGTTTTTTTATCGCTAGAACCAGGTTTTTATCTATCATTAAAGTTTCTATAAGTTATCCAATCTGTTTTTCGCAGCATCATAGGTATTCATCAATAAATATGCTACCGTCATAGGTCCGACACCACCAGGCACTGGTGTAATGTATTTCACCTTATTCTTTACAGCTTGAAAATCAACATCACCAACTAGCTCGCATTTATTTTGAGATATCACTCTATTGATACCTACATCAATGACAATGGCATTTGAATTGAAGTATTCTTCTGTCAGAAATTTAGGACTTCCCACAGCAGAAATAACAATTTCGGCTTTTGAGGTAACAGCTGCAAGATTTTTGGTTCTGGAATGGCAAATAGTAACACTGCAATGTTCTTTTAATAATAGAGCAGCCAGCGGCCTACCAACAATATTGGATCGGCCAATTATCACGGCATTTTTACCGACTAAATCTTTAGTACAGTGTTTAATTAATTTCAAACATCCAAGAGCAGTACATGGCACAAAACCATGTTCATACGAACCATATAGCAATCCAACATTAACTGGATGAAATCCATCTACATCTTTCTTAGGGTTGATCGCCATAATCACCTTGAATTTGCTGATATGGGGCGGTAATGGCATTTGTACAATGATTCCTGAAACCTGGGCATCCTCATTCAGTCTTTTAATCTCTCGCAGAAGTAAACTTTCTGAAACATCGCTATCAAAGTTTTGTAATTCAGTCAGCAAACCAACCTTGCTAGCAGCTTTTATCTTATTTTGAACATAAATACCACTTACTGGATCATCTCCCACCAGGATAATAGCTAACTTTGCCGGCGTATTCAGTAATTTATTATCCTCATCTATCTTACTCTTTAAATCAGCCAACATCTGCTCGCTAATTTTCTTACCGTCAATAATAATAGCTTCTTTAATCACTATTCAAAACTCTACATTTTTACTTGACAGGTCGGTTTAAACCGCATCACCAACAATTCGTGAAATATCCGCACCGCAATTAGCCAGCTTTTTTTCAAGCGATTGATATCCTCTATCCAAGTGATAAATTCTCCTGACTTTAGTTTTGCCTTTTGCACATAGCCCTGCAATTACCAAACACACTGAAGCACGTAAATCACTAGCCATCACTTCAGCTCCTGTTAAAGTATCAACCCCTCGTACCAAAGCATTATTACCATTTATGGTGATATCAGCTCCCATTCTACACAATTCTGGGACGTGCATAAAACGATTTTCAAAAATATTCTCCGAAATCACAGACGAACCGGCAGCCAGTGCCATCAAGCACATAAACTGAGCCTGAAAATCCGTTGAAAACCCAGGGTATGGCTGAGTTGAAATATTTGTAGCATTGATTGACCCTTTATGCTTAATACGAATATAATTTTCCCCTGATTGAACATCAATCCCGGCCTCTTTCATTCTTGATGCTAAATTTTCAACTATATCATAATTAATACCAAGAAGTTTTACATCGCCCCTGGTGGCGGCGGCTGCAATCATGTAAGTACCGGCTTCAATACGATCTGGTAAAACTCTGTACTTAGTGCCAGAAAGTTGCTTTTTTCCGACAATCTTAAGCTCACCAGTATTAATGCCGGTGATCTCTGCACCCATTTGATTTAAACAATGACATAAATCGACAATTTCCGGTTCTCTTGCACAGTTCGATAAATGCATTTCACCATCGACTAAAACTGCAGCTAAAATAGCATTGATCGTAGCACCAACTGAAGATTTAGCAAAAGCAAAATGGCTGCCCTGAAGACGCCCTTTGACATGCGCATGAATATAACCTTCCTCAATTTTAATAATTGCTCCCATAGCTTCCATTGCCGCAATATGGAGATCAACCTGCCTTACTCCAATTGCACATCCACCTGGTAGAGAAACTTTTGCTTCACCAAACCTGGCTAGTAGCGGTCCAAGTACCCAGATCGAGGCGCGCATTTTACGTACGATTTCGTATGGAGCAGAATGGCTAGTAATAGATTTTAACGATAGTTTTAATGTTAAACTTTCATCATCTCCTTCTTCTGACTCTATTTGTGTACCATGATTTGCCAGAAGCTTTTTCATAGTATCAATATCAGATAATTTTGGAATATTGGTAAGTTCTAACGTTTGATCAGTCAATAAAGAGGCTGCCATAAGAGGCAAAGAAGCATTCTTTGAACCGCTAATAATTATCTCGCCAACCAGAGGGTTACCACCCCGAATTAAAATACTATCCATATATCCGTGTTATAGTCATTACAGAATTACTTAACAATTTAGAAAGCGTAGGCACTAAATGATACAAGACCCCATTTGTGCAAAATGAGGCCTTAGCAATTATTTTTTACCTTCTTCTCCAAGTGCAGCTCCCAAGATATCTCCAAGGCTGGCACCGCTATCAGTAGAACCATATTCCTTGATCGCCTTATCACGCTCATCAATTTCAAGTGCTTTAACAGAAAGAGCTAATTTACGACCTGATTTATCTACAGATGTCACTTTTGCATCAAGCCTGTCTCCTACGGCAAATCTATCAGTTTTCTGTTCTGATCTTTCCGAGGAAAGATCAGTTTTTTTGATAAAGCCAGAAGCTTTGTCCTCAACATTCACTTCTATTCCATCATGGCTTGTACTCGCAACAACACAAGTAACAACCATGTTTTTCTTGAAGTTTTCAATCAAGCCTTCATTAGGATCTGCGCTAAGTTGCTTGACGCCTAGTGCCACTCTGTCTTTATCTACATCAATATTAAGAACCTTACATTCAACTTCATCACCTTTAGTGTAGTTCTTAAGAAGCTCAGTTCCATTGTTCTCCCAACTTAAATCTGATTCATGAATCATACCGTCTGTATTGGTATCTATGGCAACAAACATACCAAAATCAGTAATGTTTCTGATTGGCGCTTTGA
The DNA here is from genome assembly GCA_905479865.1 of uncultured Rickettsiaceae bacterium. GTDB lineage: Bacteria > Pseudomonadota > Alphaproteobacteria > Rickettsiales > Rickettsiaceae > Megaera_A. The sequence goes on from CAJQOD010000027.1 coordinate 13,301, forward strand.
TGACGCTACCGACCGGGTGAACTTCTGCAAACTTAACAAGCGGATTGTCCTGACATTTTTTGATACTTAGAGAAATTCTGTGTCTCTCAGTATCAACATCAAGAATTACAAACTCAACCTCTTGACCAATAGTCAAAAGCTTTTTCGGATTCTGGTTAGTTTTACCCCAACTAATTTCTGAAGAGTGAACAAGTCCTTCAATACCATCTTGAAGCTCAATAAACACACCATAATCAGCAATGTTTGTCACTTTACCGCTCATAGTTTTTCCAACTGGAAATTTTTCTGCTACATTATCCCAAGGATTAGCATCTAATTGCTTCATGCCCAGAGAAATCCTTCTAGTTTCTTCATTGAATTTAATTACTACAACTTTAATATTTTGACCAAAAGTCAGTACTTCTGATGGGTGATTAATTCTGCTCCAGGAAATATCAGTTACGTGCAGTAAACCATCTACATTGCCTAAATCAATAAAGGCACCATAATCAGTAATATTCTTAACAACACCTTCAAGAATATCTCCCTCTTTGATTGTAGCTAACATCTCTTCTCTTGCCTCGGAACGCGACTCCTCAAGTATTGCTTTTCTTGAAACAATAATATTCCCGAGTTTCATATCCATTTTCAGGATCTGGAAGGGTTGTGGTATATCCATAATTGTTGATGGATCTTTAATCGGTCTAACGTCAGCCTGGCTTCCAGGTAGAAATGCAATTACGCCGTCCAAATCAACAGTGAATCCACCCTTGACCCTGCCAAAAATAACACCGGTGATATTTTCACCTTTTTCAAAAATTTTCTCAAGTTTAATCCAGGATTCTTCACGAATTGCTTTTTCACGACTTAAGACAGTTCCTCTCCTACCGGCAACTTTTTCAACATATACGTCAACAATGTCACCTACTTTTGGCACCTGGATTTCTTTAACTGTCTGGAATTCGCTGACAGGAATACGCCCTTCATTTTTAAGCCCCACATCAACAATAATTACCTCAGAACCTGCTTCTACAACTTGACCTTTTACTACTGACCCCTCTTTTACATGGGAAGTATCAAAGGTTTCAAGAAGTTTAGAAAAATCTTCTACTGCTACTGCAACATCTGCTAATTGGGGAATAAATCTTTTTTTTATTTTCATAATAAATTAATAATAACTAAAATAATGCCAAATTTAGTTAAATTTTAAAGTTAAACAAAATTAAGCAAATCAATCGGCATATATAAGCGATTTACTCAACCAACAAAATCTTTTATTTTTTGGATCACTTCTGCAGGAGTAAGATCGCTTGCATCAATGACAAACGCATCCGCTGCGGCTTTAAGCGGCGCCGCACTTCGTACCCTGTCCCTCTTATCCCGACTTTTTAACAGATCCAAAACGTCGCTCAGTTTACACTCTTTCCCTTCAAGACGCAACTGTTTAAATCTCCTTGCAGCTCGCACCTGAACATTTGCGGTCAGGAATATTTTCAAGTCAGCATCAGGAGCAATTACTGTTCCGATATCACGGCCTTCCATAATAATTCTCGGAGTAGTTTTTATCAGATTTTGCAGGTAATGACCCAGATTCTCACGCACTTGAGTTATAATAGAAATTTTGGAAGCAACATCCCCTATTATTTCTAAATTTAAGTCAACTCCGTGCAGTTGTGAAATCACATCTGCAGTTGCCGATAATTTTATTACAGAATTAATATCATCCGGAGACACATTATCTTGCAAACATATATAAGCAAGACCGCGATAAACTATACTGGATTGCACATAGACCAAGCCAAATTCCTGCGCCAACATGAAGCCTATCAATCCCTTACCGGCTGCCGATGGTCCATCGAGAGCCACAACAAGATTATTATCCTGATTATACATTTTTTCTGATAATTGCATTAACACTTCAAACTTTTCTTTAAGTTCTATGAGATTTTTGTGGTTATTGCAAATTAAATCCTTGAGTTTTAGGCCAATACGGAGTAAAAAAGCGGTGACTTACAGAGTCGGGCGGTTAGCTCAGTTGGTTAGAGTGCTACGTTGACATCGTAGAGGTCGGAAGTTCGAATCTTCTACCGCCCACCATTGTTTTTATAAAAGATATAAGAACTTTTGATTTTTCGGATGAAATAATTTTTTATTACGATCTCTCTAAAAAATTAACATATTATTTCTAAGTAAAGGCTTGTTGATCAGCATACAAACATCTGAGCCAAAAATCAATAATGTCATAGATAGTTCTTACCTGCTTGAGCTTTGTCTGCTTGCTGCTGTTGTTGCTTGCTGCTGTTGTTGCTTTACCCTTTGAACGTGATTTTCTACACCTGCTTTTGTTGTAACTTCTGCTGTAGCTCTATGGATTCTATCTTGCTTTACTTGTGGCTGATTTTTTGCATAATTCATTGCATTATTATAAGCATTTTTGTAATCTTCTCTTGACATTTCATCCCCCACCCACGAATCATTTAACTGACTTAAAGCTTCAACAACTTTATCTGAGTTTCCTTCTTTTATGATGCCACTAAGTATTTTACTTGCAAGTTCAGTTTGATCCTCACCAAGATTTTCAAAAGGATTGTCAGGTGCATCTTCTTTCACAATATATCTTCTTCTCTCTTGCAACTTATCCTTAATTAAGTTCATTAAGGGGTTTTCTTGAGAAAGTACAGGTTTTTTCTGAACCGAATGATCTTCACCTGACACTACTTTTTTCAGTGTTTTGCCTGCCTGAATCTCTTGCAATAGTGACAGGTTTTGTTTGTTCCTGACGTTTGGTTTAAATTTACCATTCAGTGGTAGAGATGGAGATAGCTGACTCGGTTTCTGTAATTCTCTTGGTTTATTTTCAACCAAAGAACTGCCCATCAGCACCTCTTTACACTGTTTTTTCTTAAGAGCTTCCATTTCCTGCATGACAATTTTATCTTGTGCAACAGTTTCAGCTTGTTGAGAGATATCAATGGCCATACCTTGATTTTTTACCACTTCTTGCATCATTTCCTTATACTTCTCCTGTGTTACTGGCAGGGTGAAAATCTTACCGTTCCTTTCTATATAACCAATCGCATCATCACCTATACCCATGAATTTTATAGGTACCGGCGAGCTTACTTCGGTCAGTTTGCCAGAATCATCATAGTGAGCTGTGAAATATACCGCGTCTCTTTCCGGCATATTACGACCATTCTCATCTTTCAGAGCCATCGAAACGTGCATTGGACCATTGCCCGTTTCCAATTCTTTTGGAAAATCAATTTGCCTATAGCTTCTAATATTTCTCGATGTACCATCTTCTAGAGTAACAATAGTAGGTTTAACATCAAATGTAGATTCTTTTAGTGTACAAACGGTTTGGCCATCTGTGTCGGTTACTTCGGTAGAACGAACCTTCTCTTCTCTTTGTCCCCAATCTATGTTTTTAAACCTATCTTGAAATTTGTTGTGAACAGCCTTATATCCCTTTGATTCAATCTCATGCATCTGAGTTTGAGCTGCAGGTTTCTTCATCACTTCTTTGACTGACTCTCTACCTTCTCCAGTTTCTAGATAGGCACGAACAAAAGCTAAATTTCGATTTTGAAAGATATCTCTTTTATTGCTTTCCATGCCTTTTGCAATTTCTTGCTTCAAGAAAAGTTGTTGAGTGGTAATAATTTCATCTCTGACAGCTTGGGTAATTGGATCAATCGTATCACTTAAATTAACCGGTGAGGTATTTACCGAATGGGGTTTTAGTAGTAGTTCAGGTGAAACTTCCTTACTAAAGATTACAGTATCTACAGCTTCAACCTCTGTGGCCAGGGGACTAGAACGTTTTTTAGGTTTTTCCTCTGTCTGTCTGATTTCTGATGACAGGTCTTCTTTAATAAACTTTTCATGTACAAGGCTTTGTCTTAACTGCTGAACCTCCTGTTCTACATCGCTTGATACTGTATTTGACTTCATTCGTTTTGCAAAACTACTCACTCTCCTTTTTACAGGTAGTTCCTTGTTTATTAAACCTCTGAGTATATCTGCTTCTTGTTCTGCGCTGCTAAGGCCTAGCTCTACCTTTTTACAGGCTTCATACATACTTAAGTATGTTTCTGTATCTAACTTTACATCATATGTTCCTTTTGTAACATTCTTTCCTTTTTGCAATTTTGCACTTATTGCTCTTAGCTCTGGATGACCAGACTCTAATTCTTTGATATAGTTATGCAATCTAGTTGTTCTAGTTTGCGGATATAGATTTGTAACAGCTTCTCGTTGATTCTCAATTGCATGTTCAAGAGCTATTTCTCGAGATACTGTAAGCAGAGCTTGGCCTTTTTCCGGAATGACTTGTGACCATCTTTCCTTATAATATTCTGGTTGCTCCAAGAAAGCATCGATAAATTCACGATTCACTGGTTTTAACATGTGAGCCATAGCCATAGTTAGTTTTTCAGTCTGTTCTGGATTTAAATTTCGATTTCCAGCTGTTACAAGTGCTAGCGACTGCTCACAAATTTCGTGCCATTTCTGTGCTGAGTCTTTATACTGATCAATGTCTATATTTAGACTCTTCTTTTTTATCTTGTCCTGTAGACTAATTAATGTTTCATCGAAATATCCTCTGAATTGCCTCAGATCATCAACCATTTTAGTCGATGATTCACTTATCATTTGTCTTTGCTCTCTTTCTCTGTGCGCAGCAAGCTCTTCTCCTATCAGTTTACGTTGTTTTTTTGATAATTTGAATTTTAACTGCATTTCTGCAGGATTGTTCACAACAAGTTCGGCATGTTCAGGGTTTTCTGCGATTGCAGCCCGAACTTTCGGTAAGTCTATTGATTTATCCTTATTGATAGCAAGTTTTAAATCAATCTCAAAGGCCATGTCTTTCTGTGACTGCTGCCTTTCAAGCATTTTCTGGGCAAAATGATCCTTAATCATGTCGAATTTCTTCGCTTTATCCTCTAGATTAAGTATAGATTCCGATACCCCTATTTGCTTGCCAAATGCAGTAATAGCGTATTGTTCAACTTCGTTGTCATAGTTCTTGATTATTTCATTCCATGCTTTTTCAATTCTTGGCTTTAAGTCAATTTCTGCTTCTCTCTTTAATTCTGCAGAAAATTCTGCAGAAAAAATTCTCTTTCTAGGGTGATCTCGCAGGAAATAATTTTTTTCCAATCCAACACGATTTTTCATAGATTTCATCGGTTCTATATCAGATGAAAGTTCCCTGAAAGCTGCACCAAAATCTATTCTAACCAGTTCAGATTGGTCATTTCTGTTAACCACGCCAATATTACCGGAGTGAACTGACTTATCACCTAATAGTAGCGAGGCAACTGTGATTTTTGCATAGTTTTTATATTTAAAATTACCTTTTTTATCACGTTTTGACAAACCTTTGCGTACATATTGCTGGTTTCCAGGTACCCATGCTTGCATGGCTTCAACTGCAGCTGATCTGTTTTTTTTACCTAGATCTGAAAATAGATCTCTGTAGTTGTCTTTAAAGAATTTTGATGCAAGGAAAGTTTTGCCACTATCAGTAGATTTATGCAAAGTAACTTCACATGCGCTTCCTGGAGAAAGTTCATCGAAAAGTTCGGCTGCCATATATTCTGCTAAATCATTGCGTAGTTTTTTTACGTCACGTTTAAACAGAAATGTAGTTTGACCATCTTCAGACTTATATATACCTCCCTCAGGATCTGATGCGTGAATACCACCTGTTTTATTTCCTTTTCTAGTTGAGAAGCCGTTAAATGGTTTATCTTTAGCCATGATTAATGTAATTAATTACTCCTTAAGCTTTTAATATAGCATTTAGGATTTATCAAAGTCTACCTAAACCAGTATAATTTGAAAATTACAATAGTACCAAAAATACCCTACCTTCACCTGGGAAAAAAGATAACTAATGATCATTCTACACTCGTACATTTATCGAAAACGATCCATCAGGAACAACCAGCATACTAATAACAGGATTTGAGCTTCCTTATAACAAGAAGTTCAAGCGACACCAATGCGCAGCGCATCCAGAGTCTTAGAATTTATCCAAACAAAAGCACCTTAAACCTTCACAGGCATTACAACAAAGCTGTCTTGTGGATTTTTTGAAGTCTTAATAAGCACTGGAGAGAAGGCATCCTTGAAGTATATATCAACCTGTTCTTCATTTAATGCACCCAGCACATCGCTAATATATTTAGGATTAAAGCCAATGGCAACTTCTGTTCCAGAAAAATTACAATAATTACTATCATCATCAGAAAAAGACAAGCTCTCACTCGCAGCACCTTTGGCTTCTCCAGACGCAGTAATCTCCATTGCGCTATTATTAATAGACATTTTAACAGCACGAAATTTATCTACAGTCACAGTAGCAACCCGATCAATAGCACTGGCAAGCAGCTTCGTACTAACAGTAAGCTTGCTCTGATTTTCCGTTGGGATAAATGACGAATATTCTGGAAAAGTACCGTCAATTAATTTGGAAATCAGGATTAAATTATTACATTTAAATTTGATTTTATTACTGGAAAGAAAAATTTGCAGTTCGGATCGTATATTCCTGACATCCTTCATTATTTTTAACAACTCACCAACTGTTTTGCGTGGAACAATCACCCCAAACTCCGGACTTTTCTTGTTCAGCGTAATTGAAGCAATAGATAATCTATGACCATCAGTTGCTACCCCGCAAAAATCCTTATCTTTTACATGCATATATATGCCGTTCAAGTTATAACGGGTCTCTTCTGTAGACATGGAAAAATTTGTGTATTCAATAATTCTGGCAAAATTTTCGCAAGAAATCTGAAGACTGGTATCTGAATCTATGTCCTCCATCGCAGGAAACTGCATTGCAGGCAAAGTCAGCAGTTCAAAACGGCAATTAACACCCTTAATTTCCAGCTTATCAGAATCAGGCAATTGCTTAAGTTTAATCTCAGAATCTGGAATCTTACGCACAATATCCGAAAGAGTTTGCGTTGAAACAGTAGTCTCACCCTCAGATATTACCTCCGCTCCAATATCCTGCTTTAAGTACAGGTCCATATCTGTTGCACCAATTTCTACACCACCATTTTTTGCAACTAACTTGATATTGCTAAGCTCTATCAATACATTTCTTTTTTCAACCACAGAACTTGCAAAACCAAGAGCATGAACTAAATCCTTGGTTTGAACTACTACCTCTAAGCTGCTGTTATTCTTCTTTTGTGACATTATATTGTACCTACTTTATATATAAATTTTTGTGAGCATTAACTTTGTAAAATTCTTGTAAGCAAAATCATCTCTTCACGGAAGTCAGAGTCTTGTGACATCAGCTCTCCCACTTTTTTTACTGCATGCATAACTGTTGTATGATCTTTTTTACCAAAATTTGCACCAATATCTGCAAGGCTTTTGGATGTAAGGGTTTTGGACAAATACATGGCAATTTGCCTTGGCCTGGCGATTGATCTTAAACGCCGCGCAGATGACATCTCGGAAACCTTTATATTATATCTGTTGGCCACTTTTCTTTGGATTTGCTCAATATTAATAATCCTCTCATTAGAACGCAGCAAATCCCTTAGAATATCTTGGGTATTTTCTAAAGTTACCTCACGCCCCACAAGCGTCGAATGCGCAATAACTTTATTAAGAGCGCCCTCTAATTCTCTGATATTTGATGTTATTTTAGAAGCAAGAAAATCAATCACACTCTGCAAAATTGTTATACCCATTTTTTCTAACTTAGATTCCAGAATACCCACCCGGAGTTCATAAGTAGTACTATGAACATCAGCAACAAGTCCCCAACCAAGCCTGGATTTAATTCTATCTTCAACATTGTCAAGGTCTGTAGGCGATCGATCACAGGAAATAACCATCTGCTTATTATTATCTATGATAGCATTAAAAGTATGGAAGAACTCCTCTTGTGTACTTTCTTTACCACAAATAAACTGAATATCATCAATCATTAGAACATCAACGGAACGAAATTCATCTTTAAAAGACATTACATCCTTATTTCGCAAAGCTTTAATAAACCGATACATGAACTTCTCAGCTGATATATATAGAACTTTTCTATCAGGGTTCTTTATGTGACAATGCCATGCAATCGCATGCATCAAATGTGTTTTACCCAGACCTACCCCGCCATATAAAAAAAGTGGATTGGATTTTACAACCACTTCATCAGATTCAGCCACAGATAACGCCGCAGCGTATGCAAGCTCATTAGGAGAACCAACGACAAAATTTTCAAAAGTAAATCTAGGATCGAGTAATGAAAGAATATCTCTATTATTATCAAAAGAAAAACCGGTTGTTATAACCTCTGATGCTTTAGACATTGCTGCATCCTTTGCAGTAACCGATATTTCCTTGGTAATTATATCCAGATGCTTGAGACGAGCATCGTGATGCGACCATAGACGCGAAATCATATCATGATAGTTTGATTTTATCCAATCCCGAACAAAATTGCTTGGCGCAGAAAGAATAACAGAAGAATCTCCTTGCACTTCAACGAAATTTATTTTACAAAACCAGCTTTTATATAGATCTTCCCCATAATGTGCCATTAAGTCACGGCTTACGTCTTTCCATATATTAACGTAATAACCGTCATTTTTCTGCTTAGAATTAGCGTAATTTGGCTGTTCCATGGTGTTTAAACTATCGTTGATAATTAAATTCATCACAAAAAAAGAGGGAAACCCTTATAAGCACAATCATGAGCATGATTGTAACTATTGATTAAGCACTTTAGTCTTGATTTTTTTCTGTTCCCGACAATAATATTATCATTAAATTTTTTTGCAAGATCATAATCATGAATATTGAAAATAGACACAGATTCATCAAAAAACTACTTTATCAAAGCTGCAATAGAGGGTGCAGGGAAACAGACCTGATTATTGGCCAATTTGCCAAGCAGAACATAGAAAACATGAGTGATGATGATTTGCAAATTTTTAATCAGATATTGCAGCTACCGGACGCTGATATATATGATTGGTACACTAGGAAAAAGCCACTTCCGACAGAGAACTCATCTAACATTATGACTCAAATTTTAAATTTTGAGCCAACGCAGCAATGAGAAAGATAGAAATCCCTTTTGTATCTAAGTGTTTTTTTACATACGAACATTTTAACAACAATAATAAAAATATTTTACTATTATGTTCGGACGAAGAAAGTGCGCTTAGCTCGTATAAACAGCTGCTTTTTTTTGAAGGCAATAGCAGCAATGAATTTGCTAAAATATTGTACTTCCCAAGCCTGGATACCGTCCCTTACGATAGAGTTTCACCAAGTGGTGAAATTTTATCCCAAAGAGCTACAGCTCTAACTATACTAGCTCAAAGTGATACCCCTAAAATAATTGTTACTGCTGCTCAGAATTTACTGAACAAACTTCCTACTCCATCAGTTTTTGCCGATATCACCATATCTATAACTCCTGGAATGAAAATGGATATTGAGAAAGTAGCTGCATTTTTGGTGACAAATGGCTTCAACAGAGCCGCAAGCGCAGTAGATAGCGGAGAATTTGCGATCCGGGGTGAAATTGTAGATTTAGTTACCCATAGTAGCCAAGGCTATAGAATTAACTTTGGATGGGATAGCATAGAGTCCATCAAGGAATATGATATTTACAGTCAAATATCCAAAAAAACTCTCTCAAAGCTGAGCCTATCACCTGCTAGTGAGGGGTTACTAAACTCCGAAACAATCACTAATTTCAAAAATAACTTCCTAAAGATATTTGGAGTAAATCATATTAAAAGCCCGTTATATGAATCGATTATTGCGGGACATAAATTTCACGGCTATGAACATCTGTTACCTTTATTCTATAAAGAAATGTGTACAATCTATGACTTCCTGGGTGAACATAGTATGATATATGATAATCTGTGTATTCAGGCGATGTTAGAATATGAACATACATACAGTGATTTTTACCAATCACGTCTGCTATCAAACAAATCAAATCCAGATTCTTTCTATTTTGCCATTCCAACAAAGAGTTTAATTAACAGTTTCAAGGAAACTAAAAAAATTCTTACCCAGGACAATCATATATTGCTCGAACCAGGTGCTAATCATAATTTTTGCCAGCTGGATAGTATTAGCACTCAGGCAAAAATTGAGAAAAAAACGGAATTCGACAAATTATTTGAAATCATTGTAGAATATAAGAAAAAAATCCCGGTAATTTTATGTAGCTCAAAAAGTGGTAGAGAAAGAATAAAAAATATTGCCGCAGATTATGAATATGTCACAAAAGAAATAACCAGGCTATCTCTGGCTAAAAAGAATTTCATAAACCTTGCAATTGCACCACTCTCACACGGTTTTATTACAGACAAATATCTATTTATTTCAGAGCAGGACATATTAGGTGATAAATTCAGTACCCAAAGTCACAAATCCACCAAGAAAAAACTGCAAAACATTCTCACTGAGCTGGATAATATCTCAGAAAACGAACTCATTGTTCACAAAGAGCATGGCATCGGTATGTTTGAAAGAATTCAAACAATATATGTTGATGAGATTGCACATGATTGTTTGAAGATCATTTATGCAAATAACGACATATTATATCTACCTGTTGAAAATATCGACCAAATTAAAAAATATGGTAACAATGATGCCATTCTTGATAAGCTTGGTGGTGTCAGCTGGCAAAAACGCAAAGCTAAGCTTAAAAACAGAATCAAGGACATTGCAAGTAAGCTAATCAAAATTACTGCAGAAAGGCATCTTGCAACAACAAGGCCAGTACAATTTGATCAATCTGCGTACGAAGAATTCTGTCGTAAATTTCCATATAATGAAACTGAAGATCAGATATCTTCCATCTTAGACATTAAAACTGACCTGGAGAGCGGCCGCCTGATGGATCGTCTTATCTGCGGAGATGTTGGTTTTGGTAAGACAGAAGTTGCCATGCGAGCAGCGTTCATGACAGCTTATGACGTAAATGACGACTTACCACAAATCGCCATCATTTCTCCTACAACCATATTATGTAAGCAACATTATATGAACTTCCTGGAACACTTTAAGGATATGGAACTAAAAATCGCTCAGCTATCTCGCCTTGTTAAACCATCAGAAGCAAGCAAAATCAAGCATGCCATTGCAGATGGCAAGATCAACATAATTATTGGCACACATGCACTTTTGGCTTCAGGTATCAAATTCAAAAACCTTAAAATGATAATAATCGATGAGGAACAACATTTTGGTGTCACGCAAAAAGAACATCTGAAACGCTTAAAAACCGGCATACATGTGCTATCATTATCAGCCACACCAATTCCTCGTACCCTGCAGATGTCGATGGTAGGAATTAAGGATTTAAGTCTCATTACCACACCGCCGATTGATCGCCTGCCTGTTAGGAATAATGTAATGCCGTTTGATCCTGTAGTAATTCGTGACGCATTAATGCGTGAACGCTTTAGAGGCGGACTTAGCTTTTATGTAGTACCCAGAATTAAAGATATTGAGCAGGTAGAAAAGCAGTTGAATAAATTTGTGCCTGAGCTTAAATACAAAATCGCCCATGGTCAAATGCCGGCATCAAAAATCGACCAGGTAATGAACGAGTTCTGTGACGGAAAATTTGATATTCTGCTCTCCACTACGATCATTGAATCAGGAATTGATATTCCGATTGCTAATACCATAATCATTCATCGAGCTGATATGCTGGGTCTTAGCCAGCTCTATCAACTGCGAGGCCGAGTTGGAAGAGGTAAAGTTAGAGGTTATGCTTACTTGACTCTTGCCCATTATAAAAAAGTAACAAAACATTCCTTGCAACGGCTGGATGTACTACAGAATATAGATTCACTTGGAGCCGGCTTTACTATAGCAGGTCACGATATGGATCTTAGAGGTTTTGGTAATTTGGTCGGTTCACAGCAATCAGGCCATATTAAGGAAGTTGGATCAGAGCTTTACCAAGAGATGTTAGATGAAGCGATAGAAGAATTAAAAACTAAAAAGAGTAAAGAAAAAGTAATAGCTTTTACCCCAACAATCAATCTGGGAATTGACGTACTTATTCCCTACAGCTATATCGAAGATTCATCATTGCGCCTTGCTATCTATAGACGTACGGGTGATCTGAAAACTCCAACTGAAATTGAGAGCTTCCGCGACGAAATGGTTGATCGCTTTGGCTTATTGCCTAATGAATTCAGTAATTTACTCCATATGCTCAAGATTAAAAATACTTGCCTTGAATTAAAAATCAGCAGTTTAGATAGTGGACCTAATGGTTTTGTAATGAAATTTAATGAGAATTTCGATGTGTCTGATATGGTGCTAAAATTTGTTAAAAAACATCCGCGGCACGCAAAAATTAAACCAGATAATAAGCTAGTATTTTTGAAAGCATTAAAAGCAGAGATATTGCTAAGCGAAACAGAAAAACTACTCGCCGCATTAAAAATCTGCAATAACCACGTTGCATAAATGCAGCTTGCTACAACTAGTTTTTCAGGACAATACTGCCCAGTACCAACTAATCTACACTATCCTGCTGACCCACTCTTGCAATTGCGGTAATTTACTAATATCAGAGCTGCCTGCTTGTGCAAGTGTTGCCTGCCCTCCACCGCTCCCACCAACAAAACTTGCAACTTCTTTTGCAATTTTATCAGCATTATGTTTCCTGGATGCTAACTTTGAAACAGCTACAACAATCGACAATTTTTCAGAATTCCTGGAAACATAAATCACAACTAAATCTTCGTGCTTTCTGGCAAAATTCTCTGCAGACATACGAAGTATTTTAGCAGAGAACCCTTCAAGTTCACGATAAAGCAAGCGTGCTTCATCAATTGGTAATAGCTGTTTATCAAGTTCATCGACAGATAACAACAATTTATCCATCTGCAATTTTTCTACCTGTTTTTCCAGATCTCTCTTGCCACCAACAAGTCCATCAATTTTCTTCAGTAATTCAGTTTTATTACTCTTAAGAGCGCACATTACTTGGTCGAGTAATTCCTCTCCGTCTAAAATGGCAGCAAAAGCAAAATCACCACAAACCGCTTCTATTCTTCTAATTCCCGCAGCAATAGCACTCTCACTAACTATTTTAAACGCACCAATGTCACCGGTTCTAGTAACGTGCGTGCCACCACAAAGTTCGAATGAATACGGGTTTATATCATTGTAATCTGCCCCAAGTGAAACCACTCGAACTTCAGAATCGTACTTCTCGCCAAACAATGCCATAGCACCGGATTCTATCGCCTGATCAGTCGACATAAGGTTAGTATTTACCTTGGAATTATCACTAATAATACGATTGACTTTCTCTTCAACCAATTGGATTTCTGCCTTAGTTAAAGCCTTAGGGTGACTAATGTCAAAACGCAGTTTATCTTTTGCAACAAGTGAACCTTTTTGCGTAACGTGTCTTCCTAGCACATCACGCAATACTGCATGCAATATGTGAGTGGCTGTATGATGAATTTTCAGATGCTTCCTGTACTGCGTATCGATTGTTAACTTGATCTCATCGCCCCTGGAGATGATTCCCTCTTCTAGCTGGCATACATGCCCAATCACCTTACCTAGATATTTCATGGTATTGACTACTTTAATCCTGCAATGAGTTGAGCCAATAGTACCGATATCACCCATCTGTCCGCCAGATTCACCATAGAATGGGGTTTGGTTGGATATCAATGTAAATTTTTGACCTTTTTCAGAAATTTGATCTACGCTAGCTCCATTCCAGATGAGAGAAACAACTTTCCCTTCAGCATTATCAAGAGAATATCCGAGGAATTCTGTTGCCCCAAACTCTGACATGATATCAAACCAGATCGCATCCGTTTTAGATTCACCAGATCCAACCCAAGCTTTTCTTGCCCGCTCTTTTTGCAAAAGCATATGCTGATCAAATCCATCACTATCAACTGCAACTCCCTGTTTTTTGAGTATATCTTCGGTAAGATCAAGTGGAAAACCGTAAGTATCGTAAAGTTTAAATGCAACCTCTCCGGGTAAACTTCCGCCTTTCCCTATACTAGCAGATTCCTCTTCAAGAAGCTTAAGACCTCTATCGAGTGTTTTTTTGAATCTCTCCTCTTCATGCTTCAAAATACTGGAAACAAAATCTTCTGCTCTTTTAATTTCAGGAAATGTATGACCAAATAAGTCAACTAATTTAGGTAATAATTTATACATTAGCGGATCCTTTGCACCTAGTTGGTGTGCGTGTCGCATAGCTCTTCGCATGATACGACGCAACACGTAGCCCCTGCCCTCATTCGAAGGCATCACACCATCGGAGATCAGAAATGCGCTTGAGCGTAAATGATCTGCAATCACTCTATACGAAAATAGTGCCTCACCTTCTGCCTTCACTTTTAACATAGACTCAGTGTAACCGATAATATCCTGAAACATATCAATATCGTAATTATCATGCACTCCCTGAATAACAGCAGATATTCTCTCCAGGCCCATGCCAGTATCTACGCATTTATTAGGCAACTGAATACGGGTATCTTTGTCAACCTGCTCAAACTGCATAAAAACCAGATTCCAAATTTCTATAAAACGATCACCATCTTCTTCCGGCGTTCCAGGCAATCCACCAGGAATATGAGTACCATGATCGTAAAACACTTCAGAACAAGGACCGCATGGACCTGTATCACCCATAGACCAGAAGTTATCGCTCGTAGCAATACGAATTATTTTATCATCACCAATCCCTGCTATTTTCTTCCAGTATGAAGCTGCCTCATCATCATCATGATAAACCGTGACATAAAGCTTTTCTTTACCTAAGGCGAAGTCTTTTGTTAATAAATTCCACGCATAATATATTGCTTCTTCTTTGAAATAATCCCCGAAAGAAAAATTACCAAGCATCTCAAAAAATGTATGATGCCTTGCAGTATAACCAACATTATCAAGATCATTATGCTTCCCGCCGGCACGTACTGATTTTTGACTCGAGGTTGCTCTCTTATAGTCACGTTTTTCAACTCCGGTAAATACATCTTTAAACTGTACCATACCTGAATTTACAAACATCAGGCTCGGATCATTATGTGGTACCAGAGAACTTGAAGGAACATGCGTATGCCCATTATTCTTAAAAAAATCAATAAAAGTGCTTCTAACTTGTTGTGTGGTAAATTTTGTCATTTTAGCTACGCAGATTATATCTATAAACCCTAACACTTTAATAAATTTATGGCCAAATTACAATATTAAATTAAAAAGCATTTTATGGATTTTTATTGCTATTGAGGTTGCTCTGTTTACACCCTACCATGAAGATATTATGTATACTGTATTGGCCTTGTGGAGCATTAAAACAGATGAGTAATCCGACCATTTCAAAATTAGAATTTTTTGTAAAGCTTTTCAATAATATATTTCACAGAAAAAAATTGATCATATTTATTGGTAAAAACGGCACTACTATGGCTGCTTTAAAATGGCAACAGGTTCAAGATAGTATTTTTATTGAACATGATGATGAAAACAACAAAAAGAGATATCGCAGGTTCTTAAAGAAATACAAAAAATTTCATATCACCTTCCTTCTTGATCACAAAGAATGCACACTGAAGCACGAGATTATACCGATCTTAAGCTCAATAATCAAGACTAATCCAGTTGATAAATTTATTACCGAGAATTATAAATCAGAAGATATTGTTGCTTATAATATTTACGAAATCAACAATCAGCATGGCGAAATATGGAACATCTGTATTGCTTCATCGCCCTTTCAGAAACCTGTGAGTAATATACTAAAATATGTGATAAATAATTCTTTCAAATATAGTGGAATGTATTTCCTGTCACTAGAATTTAAAACTATTATAGAAAAAATTCTAGAGAAAACTCATAATGCGGCATGTACTAATCATCTACAAATTTTTGTTACAATAACTCACTCGAGTGATATCCGAGTAATTGTAAAATACAAACAAGATATAATGGACGAGCAAATCATCGATTATCCATATGACAAATCTGACATGTATATTAAGGGGACTATAGAACAGGCTGTTTCAGATAAGCTTCTATTTTACAAGGAGTATATTAAGAAATTAAATCTACAGATTTGTGTCATATTTTTAGTAGACACTCCTTTAAAAGTGCTACTTAGCGAACTGACGTTTGATGAAAGCAAGATCATCGCCATATCTGGTAATGATCTTCATGCTTCTTCTTCAAATGTATATGAAGAACAAAGATTTCAGGATAGTATTTTAATAGAACAATTTGATAGTTTTAATACGCATTTGGCACTTAATAAATCTTTAAAATCTATTACAAAATTAACGCTCATCAACAGCGTTATCTTTAAGCCACTACTTGCTATAATGTTCGGATTATCAATTACCCTAGTTGCACTTAAATACCAGACTATAGTCATTCAATCAGAAACAACCGATCTAAATCAAAAATATTACTCCTTATCTGAAGCTTATAGAGAAATACAAAAACGCCATCCAGACCTCGAAAACATTAGTGATCTTGTAGATTTATACAATCTAAAAAACATAATCAATACAACCTCTATAACACCTTTTAAACACCTCAAAAATTTATTGTCTATCAAACAACCTGGTTTAAAAATTACTAATATCGGTTGGAATCTTCAAACACCTCAGAGTATTGATTCATCAAAAAGACGATTAAATATTACCGTGGATTTGATTTACAGAGGTCAACCTCAGTCAATGGTTCACGGTATTGAAATCATTAATGGATATGTGAATCATTTAAGATCTGTTTTTCAGGACTATAATATAGTTTATTTAAGAGACACAGAAAACATTACTCAAATAGCAAAGAAAGTAATTATACCCGCTAACATTACTATTAAAGAAAAAATTGGAGGTGAAGCGGATGCTAAATAAGCTTGTAATTCATCTTAAAAATATCATTTTCTTTAAGGCTGTAATTTACGTTATATTTGTAATTATACTATTTACCCTAATGCCGATATTCAAGAATGATTTAGTAAAATCGTCGCAGAGACGACAAAAATCATACTCTTTTCTTAAAGCTGCCACACTGAAACTAGAATCCATAGCCGATTTTGAAGATAAGGTTCAAACTACTAATAAAATGTACAGGGAACTCATGAGTCACTCAAACGATGTAGCTTGCCTGAACCGTACCAGTTTAATTAACAACATGAACTTACTATCAAAAAAACATCAGTTATTTGAACCAATTAATATTAAAATTTCTCGAAATTTCGATGCCGATAAAACACTCAATACTAACGGTCATATAAAGATAAATTACTACGAAGTAGATATAAATTTTACAGCACTAGACTATCACAAACTGCTGGTAATCTGTCAAGAATTGTATCAATTATTACCAAAAGGTGCCGTAGTTACAAGCACTAATATACGTAAAATCGAAGCACTAACTCCTAAAATCGTTGATAAACTCGATATTACCAAATCGCCTGGCCTACTCGATGTTAAAATGCAAATTCAATTAAGAGAACTTGTATATGAAGAATAATATAACACTTCCACCCGGTGTTGATCCTCTGCCATTTTTCCAGCAAATGACTGAGCATCTGAGTAATAATTTAGATAAAAAACTTTGCAATTCTGTCTCAAACCTGCTTGCAATAGATTATGCAAGCAGACTAAAATCCAAACCACCACTTAAAGAATATATCAATATCTGTATTGAACGCTTAAAAAAATACCTTGGTCCACAGGTAGTTTTGGATAATGATTTTTCTGCATCAATGACTCTTTTTACTGCTGCCATTACTCCAGAAAAAGATGATGATAATGAAAAAGCCCAAAAACAATTACAAGACGCTTTAATAGAGTCTACTATTGCCTCACTTTTTGGAGATATGACGCCGGAAGAACAAGCAACCATTACACTAATACTCAGAGATCTGCTCGATAGCAAAGACGGCAAAGAGCTTATGAATATAATTAGCTCAGACCCAAAGAGATTTTATTCAATTGTCACTAGTGCTATAAAAACAAAAAAACAGCAACAAGAAATTTTAGAATCTGTTGAAATGTACCTTGTCAACGTAATGAACCAATCGAAAAAACTTGATCAAAAAGTAAATGGTATTAAAAATACTATTGGTAAGATTGCACTGGCTGGAAGCGTCCTTGTAGCCACTTCAATCGGATTGGTCATAGGTGGATTTGCTCTTCCTGTACTGCTCGTACCGGCAACAATTGCCGCTGTAAAATATGGGCCGGTGGTTGGTAAAAAATTAGGTGGTAATATAGCAAAAAATAGCACCCTTATTCAAAGAGAAACTAACTCACTGAAGAGAATAAAAACAGTTAGTATAAGTACAACTCAGACAATAAATAAAACCGTGAAATCTCTATCTAAAGATCAAATAAAATCTCTTGCCCAGAACATAGATACCAATCTCATAAAAACTGTAAAATCTCAAGACAGAGAAACTAATTCAAAGACCAAAACAGTACTCGAGCAAAAAGCTAAATCTACTGATAAAGGCAAACAGATTTAATATTTATCATATCTCACATCAATAAAAGCATAAGCGTACTAAAACTTGCCTTAAGAATTATTTTGTAATTATGCAGTTTTGCTTTCTGGAGGTAAGTTGTTTGCAGACCAGTTTTGCATGATTTAACGATGTATATGTCCCGGCCATTACTAGATAAAATATACGCTCATTTTTACTTTCAACTTTTCTGGTGATAAGATTCGCTTCCCGTAAAATTTTTGAATGTTTTTGCTTTATTGCCTGCCATTGCTTGTTGGCATCTGCTGATGAATAAGCTGAGGATAGCTGTATTTTATATCCTTTTTCTTCAGCAACTACATTAGATCGAATTATTTTATACTGATCTTCTATAGCCTTAATCACATTCAATTTACTGCCTGCAACAAAAATAATCTTGTCCCTATTTTCAAGAACCTCTTCCTGATCATCTTTGGTAAGCAACATATTAGGCATTATATAATCTATGCTATCATTATCAGATGGCTCCTCATCTAACAATGCATTTTCATAATATTCTATGTTAGCTAGTATTTCATCGATTGAATCTAAAAACTTACCTTGTATTTCTGCCCTGCGTACAATTTCCATCGGCTCTTCCGGGCCTGGTAAAATATGAATTTTGTTTTTCTTAGGCATACCGGTATGTAGTTTTTCATATACCAAACTATCTGCATTAGGAATCACCATACCACCTGGATCTTTAGGCTTCATCTTAACATCTCCTTCGTCAGGCACGAGAGTCACGATCTCTTCATCATGAAAATAATGTAGATAATAGAGTACGCCTACGGCAAATACCAAAAGGCAAATACTGACTAATATTATAAATTTTCCATTACGCATTTAATCTACACAACACCTAAAAAAACGTAATTACGAAACTCCTTGGGATCGCAGCAATCCATGAAACGTCAGATACCAATACTACAACACAGTCGACCGCTACCTCACAGTGACAATAGCCTCCAAAAGAGTACTCAGGATTACATTTTATCCATAGGAGCTATACCAATCACCTCGAAGCCGCCAGCAATTATTTTCCTGACGCTTTCTGCCATAGCGAGTCTTGCCGCTGTAAGCTCTACATTATCTTCTATATTAAATCGATAATCACTATTTTCTTTACCTAAATTCCAAATTGAGTGAAATCTGGATGCTACATCAATAAGGTAGTAAGCAATTCTTTGCGGCTCACAATATTTTGCAGCTGAAGTTAGTATCTTTGGCCAAGTTGCTAGCAATTTTATTAGCTGAATCTCTTCCTCTGTCGACAGGAGCGATAGATCAAACTCATCAGAAATAAATTTATCATATGCTGCAGGAATAGTATCTGTTGCTTTTGCAAGAATAGACTTTGCCCGTACATGAGCATATTGTACATAAAATACCGGATTATCTTTTGACTGCTCTTTTACCTTATCAAAGTCAAAATCAAGCGTCATATCATTCCGGCGCGTAAGCATTATAAATCTTATAATGTCTTTGCTTACTTCATTGGTGACATCATGGACAGTCATAAAATTTCCACTACGCTTGGACATCTTGATTTGCTGACCATTCTTGACAAAATTTACAAGTTGATTTGTTCTGACGTCGCTTCTAACGGTACCATCACTCAGTGCATCAATAATTGCTTTAACTCTTTTTACATAACCACTATGATCTGCTCCAAGTATATATACCAAGATATCAAACCCTCTATCTATCTTATCTTTTGCATATGCAAAATCAGCAGCTAAATATGACCAGGAACCATCACTTTTCTGCACCGGCCTATCCTGATCATCTCCATAATCAGTAGATTTGAAAAGCATCTGCTCCTTCTCTTCCCAATTATCATCGACCTTGCCTTTGGGAGGCGGCAGCACTCCAGTATATATAAGATTTTTTTTATTAAGAATCTCTACTGCTTCATCAATTTTACCAGTTTCATGAAGTAATTGCTCTGAGAAGAAAACATCATGATGCACACCAATATCTGCAAGATCTGATTTAATAAGAGCTAACATATCCTCAATGGCAACTTTCTTAACTGCCTGTCGCATTAGCTTCTCTTGCATTTCGAGTAACTTACCTTGGTATTGACTTACTAATTTCTGGCCAACTACTTTTAGATAATCACCTGGATATAACCCTTCTGGAATTTTGACTACTTCACCGGTTAGAGCTTCTTTATAACGCAGAATAACACTATCTATTAGCGTATCTATCTGCGAGCCGGCATCATTTATATAATATTCTTTGGTCACCAAATAACCACATTTATTCAAAATGTTAGAAAGCACGTCGCCGTAAACTGCTCCTCTAGCATGCCCGATATGCATAGGTCCAGTTGGATTTGCGGAAACATACTCAACGTTTACTTTCTCTCCTTTGCCAACATTAACTTCCCAAAAATCTACGTCATCATTTAGGATGCTACGAATACAACCATGCCATTTTTCTGCTTTTATTGTAAAATTGATAAAACCGGGACCTGCAACTTCAATATGCGCAATGTAAGGAATTTTAGAAAGATATTCCTTGAACTTTAAAGCGATTTCTCTTGGGTTGCCTCCATCCTTGGAAGCGATAATCATTGCAATATTAGTAGAAATATCACCATTTAGCGCATCTTTAGGAGTTTCAAGATTAGCTTGAGACCATATATCTTCATCCTGACATATCTGAAGACCAATGTTTTTTAAATCAACTCTTAATTCTTTAAAAATATTCATAAATCCGTATTAGCAAAATTTAAGTTATAAAAAGCTTGATACTGCTTTATTGCAAAGCGATCCGTCATACCTGCAATATAGTCAGCAATTGTTGCCATCTTGGAGCTTAGTTTATTTTCCTCTATCATAATTCTCCAGCTAAATGGCAGTAACTCTATATTATCCACATATAGCTTGAATAGAGCTTTAATCACATTCTGGCTCTGAAGTGTAACTGATGCTACCCGATGGTGCTTATACACTTTTCTCATTAAAAAGTCTTTAATTAATTTTACTTCTGAAAAAGTTGACTCCGTAAATTCCACAAGCTGCCGGCCAAGAAGCCTTATATCTTTTTCGGTTTTGATCTTATGCTCTTTAATGTTTTTACGAGTCTGAAACAATAAGCTCTCGATCAAATGGTGCGTGAGTTTACGACCAACTTCATAAATCAAACGCTCGTCACTAATATCTTTATACATATTCTTAACTTCGTGAATATAGCGATCTACAAATTTAATTTCTTCTAAATCACTGTAAGATACTATTTCGGCCTTAATGCTATCTTCAAGGTCATGGCAAATATAAGCAATATCATCTGACAGAGCTGCTACCTGTGCTTCAGCAGATGAGTGCTTGTCTAGTTCCAACGTCTGTTTTGCATCATAATCAAATATACATGCATAAGATTCCGTTTGCTTGACTGGACCATTGTGTTTTACAATAGCTTCCAGAACTTCCCAAGTCAGATTCAGCCCATCATAGGCAGCGTATTTCTGCTCCAGCTGGGTCAGAATTTTAAATGAATGCGCATTATGTGAAAAACCACCAAAATTTTTCATACACTCGTTTAGTGCCTCTTCACCGGCATGACCAAACGGAGAGTGACCCAGATCATGGGCTAGAGCTACCCCTTCCGCCAGATCATCAGAAAGCCCCAGAGCTTTACACAGAGACCTTGCAATTGATGAAACCTCCATAGAGTGAGTCATACGATTGCGATAATGGTCACCTTCATGGTTAACGAACACCTGAGTTTTATACTGCAAACGTTTGAAAGCATTAGCATGAATTATCCTATCTCTATCTCGTTCAAATTCATTTCTGTACGGCGTTGGCTTTTCCAAATGTACCCTTCCTCGAGAATTTTCTGGCAGACAGGCATAACTCTTTAGCATATTAATCTCTTGAAATATTTATAATTCCTCATTAATATATTGATATATGAAAGTCATTTCAAATAGTTTCTTCAAAGCGGTGCTAGATACCAAACTTTAGAAACAATGTGTATATTATGTTTTATAGAATTTATTATGAATTTGAAGATAACTTCCACTGCAGCTAAACGGGTCGCAGAACTTATTGCGAAAAATCAAGAGAAAATTGTCGCACTCAGAGTTGCTGTTGATGGTGGCGGTTGCTCTGGTTTTATGTATCAATATAAACTCGTTGACTCTATTAATGAGGATGATTTTATTTTAGAAAGCGAGGGTATCAAAGTTGCAGTCGATTCCCTATCGCAACAATTTTTAGAAGGCTGCACAGTAGAATTTATTGAAGAGCTGGGTAGTAGCTACTTCCAAATAACGAACCCTAGTGCCACTGCAAAGTGCGGATGCGGTAATTCCTTTGCTTTATAATTATCTTTGTTTGAATCTCATGAATTAATGATGATTTTTGCGATATAGTAAAGGTTAAGTGTTAAGTAGTTAATTTTGAAGAAGCACTCTCAAGGCCGGTATAGCCCTTAACCCCGAGTATGCTGAAATATCGTGTGGATGCCACAACCACTACTACACTAAACTCCTAATTCGATCAGCTCATTCTTCTCGGTGTTGATCCTTTCCTGAATATAAGCCGTGAGTCCTCTGGCATCATGCTTGGCAATTTGCTTAGGTGACATTTGTTCAATTATTTTTACTTTTACCATCCCTGGCTTTATAAACCAAAAACCTTTTGGCCATACTAGACCAGCATTATGTACGATAAGAACTATCGGCACTCCAGTATTTAGAGCAAGTTTTGCAGCACTGGCTTTAAACTTCACGCTTTTATCAACTGTAATGCGCGTAGCTTCTGGAAACATCACAATAGAGAGTCCAGCATCAATCTTCCTTGCTCCTTCTTTAAGAATTTGCGCTACTGACCTACTATTATTTCTGTCAACAGCAATAGGTCTTACCGTTTTTAAACAACGGCCAAAAACCGGTATATCCAGCAATTCCTGCTTTACTACCCATGAATGTTTAGGAATGATAAGTTGCATAAAGAAGTTTTCCCAAAAAGACTGATGATTTGCCAAGGCCAGATACGGCTTACCATTATCAGGAAGTTTTTCGAGTCCAGCAACTTCAAACTTAATACCGCATATGATCCATATAAGATAAACAAAAATATAGGAAAATAACTCAGCCATTTTATAGCGAAAAGCATACGGCGCACCCACTAATTGCACGGGAACACAAAATAAGACAAAAAATGATATCATCACCAAACTAATTATTGTATAAAAAATCAGAACTCTTAAACGCCAAAACATTGCAACATAATACCAAAAAATTAACTGGAGAAACTATATAGTATTTTTTATTTCGTAAAACTATAATTCGCATATATATAATAATTGATTATAAGAGACTTATTCCCCGAGGACATAATGGCAAAAACCGCTCTATCTGGAATCCAAACAAGTGGAAATCTACATCTTGGCAATTATCTAGGCTCTATCAGCAATTGGCTTAAAATGCAGGATGAGTACAACTGCTATTTCTTTCTTGCTGATCTGCACTCTATTACCGTTGATCTTGATCCTGAAGAATTGCGAAACTCCATAATAAGCTCTGCAGCTGTTTATCTAGCTACTGGTCTTGATCCCAAAAAATCTACTATTTTCTTGCAGTCTGCTGTTAAGGAACATTGTGAACTTGCGTGGATGCTCAACTGCATAACTCCTATAGGCTGGCTCAAAAGAATGACACAATTTAAAGATAAAGCCGGTACAAAGCAAGACAACGCTAATACTGGACTATTTACATATCCCATATTAATGGCAGCCGATATTCTGCTTTATAATGCTGACATAGTTCCTGTAGGTGATGACCAGAAACAGCATTTAGAATTAACCAGAGATATTGCTGGAGTACTCAACAGAAAATTTGGTAAAGAAAAACTAAAAGTGCCAGAACCACTTATTCAGGGAGCAGCAACGAGAGTTATGAGCCTTCGGGATGGCACTAAGAAAATGAGCAAATCAGATAGTAGTGATGCTGCTAGAATAAATCTTACAGACAGCCCTGACCTAATTGTAAAAAAACTCAAAAAATCCAAAACTGATAATATTGCAGAAATAGCCTATGACCCGATCAACAGACCCGAAATCTCTAATCTGATTAATATCTTCTGCGCTCTATCGGGTATAAAACAGGAAATTATTGTTGCAAACTATCAGGGGAAAGGCTTCTCTTCTCTAAAAAATGATTTGGCAGAGCTTATAATTTCCAAAACTCGGCCAATCAACGATGAATATCAAAAAATAATAAAAGATAAAACTTATATCGAATATACTCTAAACTCAGGTGCTAATAAAGCCAGAATTGTCGCTCGTAAGACTTGTGATAAGGTTGCAGAACAATTCGGTCTAATCTAATTCCAATATTTCAGATTAGACGCCCAAAAAGCTACTTTTCATGGAACTTATACCATGTCCCATTTTGAATTAGAGGTTTGCATTTCAAGGCGATGCTGCGCAGCGTATATAAATACGTGAGTACAGCAGAGATCGCAAAATGCTAATATATAATTTTGAAATGAGACATGGTATTACAACCCTCTCTACTTACATAAGCTCCGAGTGCTCACCACTCACTTTTACTTATTGAATTTGGCATAACTTCACCGTTAGTCAATAAATGACATAAAAAAAATCAGGAAACGATAGCTATATAACACTTATTTACTAGTGATAGAGTACATTAATTTGGCAATCAAATCTTCGATATTCAAAGATGCCTGAGTGAATTTTACCCTACCCCCGTCAGTAAAATTATCATCGGAGGCACCGGGATTAATACGAATATATTTTCCACCTAATAATCCACTACTTGCTATAATGGCTCTTGAATCTACTGGAATTTCTACTGCTTCATCAATGCGAAATTTAACTGCAGCATAGTAAGTGTCACGATCCAAAACCAAACTGTCAACATAACCCACTTTAATACCAGCTAGTTTTACATCCGACCCTTTGGCAATTCCCTCAATATCCTGAAAATTTGCAAATATACTATACCCGTTACTGGCCTTCGAAACATTGCTTATGTTATAAGCAAAACTTAAAAATCCAAAAGCTGCCACCAGGACAAAAAATCCAACTAAAGTTTCAATTACGCCTTGTTTCATTATCTATCTTCTTTAATTTTTTATTTTGGGATTCCATTTGGAATACGTCTCTATCTTAGTGCAATTAGACTTCGCCGGATTATACGCATGTTTAGTACCAGTTAGATTCGGAACATATTCTTGCTGCCAATCATACGCCTTATTATCTCCAGGTATATCCTCACTCAAATAGTGCAACCATGCATGCCACATCGGTGGCACTTTAGAACCTTCATCCTGTCCATTATAAATTACAAATCGCTTTGCTTGCCCTAAATAATTTTTATCTTTTCCAACAAAATATCTATTACCAAACTGATCTTTGCCAATTTGTTTACCAAAGAGTTTTACCCACAAGCTATTTATTAACGACATTTTTTAATCTTTTCCTCGCAAGTTCTCTACCTCTAACAGCCAACCTATCAGCAACATCATTCCCCTCATTTTCGGAATGTCCTTTTACCCAAGACCAGATGATATCGTGTTTTTCTATTTCACGCTGCAAATTTCTCCATAATTCTACATTTTTCACCGGCTTATTGTCACTTTTTCGCCAGTTATTTTTGTGCCAATTATGTATCCACTCAGTTATGCCTTTCTGGACATATTTGCTATCTGTATACAGCTTTATTCTACAAGGTTTTTTCAGGCTTTTCAGTGCTGATATGGCAGCTTGAATCTCCATTTGATTGTTTGTTGTTTCAGTTTGATGACCAAAAATCTCTTTCCTGCTATCTTTAAAAATCAAAAGAGCTCCCCAACCACCTGGACCAGGATTTCCTGAACATGCACCATCTGTATATATCTCTACAAAAGGCTTGGCGTTATCAGACATAGGAGATATTGACTATTTGAGTTTTTTGCGAAACTTATCAATTGCAATAACTTCACCAGCTTTCTTTTCTGCTTTCTTGGTGGAGGCCGGCTTTGCTTTTAATACAGAAAAATCTGCACTTGTATTGGTTTCTTGTATTTCAGTCTCAGGATCTTCTTTATTTTTTCTGAACTGCAGACTAAAATTAACAGAAGGATCTACAAAGCCGGTGAGAGCCGCAAACGGAATCTCTATGGTCTCTGGTACGCTACTAAAAGCTATATTGACAGAAAATTTATCTTCCAGCACTTGTAGATTTTTGAATTGATACTGCAACACAACGGTTATTTCTTGCGGATAGCGTTGCCTTACACGCTCTGACAATATCACTTCAGGGTAGTCAGTGCGAAAAGAGATGTAAAAACATTGATCATCAAGCAACCCTTCATCTTGTATATTAAGTAGAATTTTTCGAACAATGCCTAGCATTGCTTCATCTATTAGTGATTGATAATCAATGGTCATAATAAATAAATGTATTGCTAGGGCTTTTCTGTTGCCAGGTAAGCCCCGAACCCCGTGGCTAGCTACAATTAAGCAGCAACAGCCGCAAAGCGATTATTATCGTTTGCATTTACTTTTTTTGACCCAAGATCAAAAGATCCAGCGGAATCATACTGGGTAAAAATTATTCCTTTATTAAGCTCGTCGATCCTATTTCGCTCCCATAATTTACTACTCACTACAACAGTACAAATAATGGTGGAAGCGCCGGGTACCGCCCCCGGGTCCGAAACTTCTATTCCAAACAACGTTTATTACCATAGCTACGTTAGGTAGCAACTGCCGATTATAAGCTATTTTTGTAAGCTTTGTAAAGCATTACTCCACTTCTATTTTAAGAATACCGGTAATTTTTATTAAAAACGCAATAGAATATCAGCCTTATTGCCTTTGAATGTACTTAATTCTCTATAGATTAATAACTCATATTAAATAACAGACTAAATACCTTATAGAACCGTCACTGCAGAACTATCTATTTATACAATCCGGATTTTTTCAGCAGAAAATTTCTTTTTAGTGGAGATAAATAGTCCAAAAATACCTTGCCATTCAAGTAATCCAGTTCATGTTGAATTACAGTTGCAAACCACCCGCTAGCTGTTAAAACTTGCGACTTACCTTCATAATCAAGATACTCTAGTTCAATTTTCCCAGGACGTGTTATGTCTGTTTTAATGCCCGGGTAACTTAATGAGCCTTCTTCAAAAGTTTGCGTTTCTGTAGAAGAAAAAACAATCTTAGGATTAATAAACACGTATGGCCGCTTTGCACCATTTTCTTGCAAATCCACAACCGCAATTCTTTGCAGAACACCCACCATGTTAGCACCAAGTCCTACAGCTCCATGCTCGTACATGATCTCAAACATTGAATCAACTATATTCCTTACTTCAGCATTTACGCTACTGACGGGCGTAGCTTTTTTCTTGAATATGCTATTTGGTGCATATACCAACTTGACTGCTTGCTTCATTAATTTAGGCCTTAACTACTGTCTGAAATACTTTTAGTCCAAACCAAGGCATAATGCCCAAAAGATGATCAAAAATATCAGCCTGAATTGCCTCATAGCTTGTCCACTTAGTATCTTTGGTGAACACATAAATCTCAATAGGAATACCGGTTGGCGTCGGATCAAGCTCACGCACCAAGAAAGTAAAGCCTTCCTGGTGAATATTCTGATTACTCTTAAGATACTGATCAATATAATATCTAAACATAGAGATATTTGTTTTACCACTCTTTGCATCAAACAACTCTGTATTTTGCTTGGCAAATTCTACCATACAAGGCATTTTCTTGAATATGTTCAGGCTTTTCTGGTCACAAATTTTGACGGTATCCATATCCAGACTAATTGCACGCTTGATGCGCCTGCCACCGATTTCAAACATTGGACGCCAATTTTTAACTCCTGTTACTAAAAAAGCTGAAGTCGGAACAGTAGTATAAGTATTATCAAAATTACGAATAACCACAACTGAAATAGTTATCTTTTGAATATCACCATCTGCATTATATTGCGGCAAAGTTACCCAGTCACCAACCCGAATAATATCCTGAAAAGTTAACTGGAGACTGGCAAGCAAACCAAGAACCGTATCTTTAAATACGAATGTTAACAATGCTGCAGCTGCTCCTATACTTGTAAATAATGACGAAATAGAAACCCCAATCACCAGTGAAAATATGGCCAATACTGCACATACCATAATAAAAATCTTTAAAATATGTGTATGTAACTCAATTGCAACCCGCTTTGAAGCAGATTTATTTTTATAGAGATCCACCCCTATATTAACTAAAGCCAATAACAGCGAGGTAATCGTAATAACAATGTATATAGTAATTGCAACATCTTTTACTCTAATAACCATACCAGTCATTAAGCTGGACTTATCAAAAATATCTCCCCAAAACATCAGATATAATGCAGCAAATACCCGCACAATATGCCCAGATAAATTATGTCTTTCTAAAATTTTACTATAATGCTGACTTTTCTTGTTAACTACCTTATTAATGCCGGGCAAAACCATCTTTTTCACGATGATAAGTAGCGGATAAAAGGCAACTATCATTATACAAAGCATTACCAAAAGTTGGTTTCCCTCGTATAGTTTGTAGAAATCTTTAATAGCAAATAATTCTTCCATAAATTTAGATCCAAATTTTAACTTAACTAAATGGTATTATCATAATAATACCCTTACAACGCAATACAAACTGTTTTTTACCAAATAGAGGAAATTTAAGATAGACAAATAGCTTTTTATTGATTATAAAACCTCTCACAAAGAGTGTCGTTATAAGTCAAACATACACTTAAGCAACACTCTTCACACACCCTATATGGCCAGGTAGCTCAGTTGGTAGAGCAAAGGACTGAAAATCCTTGTGTCGGCGGTTCGATCCCGTCCCTGGCCACCACTTGTTTTATACGGGATACAGAGCTTTTAATTTGTTTAAAATTAACTAAACTACTTCATTAAGATATTAATTAAATCTACTTATAGCTGCAAATAAAAAATCATATAGTTTAAAAAAAACAAATTTTGTCACTTCTACGAAAGTTAATGCTTAAAACCATCAATCCTCCAGAAATTTCATTTAGTTCAAGTTTGTCATCAAATTTATTTTTATTTTGAAAAATATTCTAATTGTGTATAATGGCCTTGTTGCCTAAGGCTTAACTATGAACAAATAAACATGCAATCTATGGAAATAGAAAAAACAAAATCAAAATCTGTGTCCTGCAAAGGTAAAGAGGCTCCATTTGATCATCCAAAAATCTATCTTGAAATAGATCCCAAACTAGGCAAAATTGACTGCCCTTATTGCGGTAAGAGTTTTGAACTTAACTAGTGTTTTAATCAGACATTATAATCCCTCATTAAAAGGAACCGATTTTGACTAAAAAAAGTTTTGTAATATCGATTCTTACTGTTTTTGTACAATATTATGACTATCATTTATTTGGTTTTCTGGCTGCTAATATTGCTACGCATTTTTTCCCGGCAGATGATATAACTATACAACTATTAAATACCTATTTTCTTATGGCTATTGCCATGGTTGCAAAACCTTTGGGAGCAGTGATATTTGGTAAGATCGGTGATACGCGCGGTCGTTCAAATAGTTTTAAAATCAGCTTAATCGGAACCGCCATTGCCTCAACTATTTTATTTGCCATTCCTTCTTATGAAGCTATCGGCCTGTTTTCTGCCTTTCTATTACTGCTATGCCGCATGGCAATCTGTGCGTTCGTAACTTCAGGCTCAGACGGTGTACGCATATACATCTATGAACATATAGATAAATCAAGGCAATGCCTGGGTGTTGGAATTACCACTCTTTTTACTCAAGCCGGCTCGCTTACTGCATCATTATCTGCATGGTTCTTTACTCTGAACTGTTTACCGGAATATAGTTGGCGCTTTGCCTTTCTTGTCGGTGGAATATTGGGGTTATTTGTAATTATTGCAATGAAAGTTACCAATTTTTCTGATGTTAAACATGTTAAAGAAAATCCAGATTTTGAAGAGTTTCGTAATTTATCACTAGCTAAAATCATCAAATCAAACTGGCGCTTGTTTCTTTTGTGCCTAATTTTAGCCGGTAGCATTGGCAGCACTAATCAATTTTTGATAATATTCTTTGGCACTTATAATTTCGAAATACTGCGCACTATTGACCGCTCCAGTATGCAATCATATATATCGCTGGCAATTATCGCCTATATGATTTTCAGTATTGTCGGAGGATATTTGGCTGATAAATTTGGCAGATACTATGTGACCGTAATTGCATCGATCGTGATTATTATGTTGTCTATTTTACTTTGCATATCACTAAATCAGATGATTCTGAATCAATATCTGTTCGTTGCAATCGCTGCGGTGATGCCGTTTATTACCATGTCCTCCGCAGCCATCCTAAAACAATCAATTCCAATAGCCATCAGATATCGTTTATTTTCGCTGAGCCATGCTATTGGCTCAGTTGTGTTATCAGCGCCGACAGCCTTCTTATCCACCCTACTCTATCACAAAACAAATATAGTGTGGCTACCAATTGGCTACTTCATTACCACGATTATCATTATATCCTTGACCTTATACCATTTGAACAAACGAGCTGTAGCTGATGATTGATAGGGACGAAAATTGTCACTTACTAACCTGTTTTCTGGTAAAAATATCCTAGAGTATTTATCTCGGACCCTGCAGATTTATACACCCGAAATACTTTATATAGTACCTTAGCTTTATTATTTTAGTAACAATCTTAATATTACTCTTTTGTTTTTGTCTTTTAATGATACTATCTGCATTGTATATTATTAGTAGCTAAGTAAAATATAACTAATTTTATGACCATCAAAATCCTCTCAAACAGCACGATAAATAAAATATCAGCCGGTGAAGTTATTGAGCGTCCATCCTCGGCAGTCAAGGAGCTTGTCGAAAATTCTATTGACGCAGGTGCTACAAAAATCGAAATCATATTGGAATGTGCCGGCAAAAACCTTATTACTATCAAGGATAATGGCATGGGTATGAGTAGGGAGGAGCTTGAACTTGCTATTCAACGCCACGCAACATCCAAGCTCGATGAAGATGATCTTCTCAACATAAATAGCTTCGGATTTCGCGGTGAAGCCCTACCATCGATTGGAGCAATCAGCAAATTCAAAATTACCTCTAAAAAACGCGGTAGTGATGTTGCGCATTCACTCAGTATTATTGGCGGCAAGCTTGAATCAACAATATCTACTACTGGCAATGAAGGCACTATAATTGAGGTTCGTGATCTATTTTTTGCAACACCAGCAAGGCTGAAGTTCTTGCGAACAGATAGAACAGAGTTAAATGCATCGACTAGCATCGTCAAGAAAATAGCGATTGCCCATCCAGCTATTGCTTTTACCCTGACCCATGACGGCAGGGAATTAATCAAAGTCAGGTGCCAAACAGGCACTATTGAAGAAACCATAAAAAATAGAATAGCTGAAATTATCAGTACTGAATTTGTTGAAAATGCTGCTACGGTCTCGTTTGCCAGGGATGACATAGAAATTTATGGCCATACATCTTTGCCAACATATAACCGCGCATCAGCAGAAGATCAGTTCCTATTTATCAACAACAGACCGGTAAAGGACAAAATATTGAACATAGCACTAAGGGTTGCCTATCAGGATTATCTAGCACGTGATCGCCACCCCGTTTCAGCCCTCTTCTTAAAGGTTAGGCCACATTTTGTTGATGTGAACGTACACCCGGCTAAAACTGAAGTCCGCTTTCATGACCCTAATTTAATTCGTGGAATGGTTATTAGTGCTATCAAGGACGCTTTAAATAATTCCAGTCATAGAGTTTCGACTACTCCGTCTGTAGCTGCAGTTAATTATATGCAGTCCGGCAGGCAAACCAGCAATTTCAAAGAACGCAGCAATTCTCAAACCAAATTTCAGATGCCAACAGCAAGGTCTGATACTTCCCCTACTCCCAGAGTTGATTATGCTCTAAGCCAAACAGATTTATTAGTAGAAAGCAAACCGCAATCTATTGTTGAAGAAGAAGTTATGGCCAAACAGGAGGTGCTGAGTGATTTTCCACTTGGCGCAGCTAAAGCGCAATTACACGGTACTTATATTATCTCTCAAACGGATGATAGCATAATAATTACCGACCAACATGCAGCACATGAACGTATTGGTTATGAAAAAATCAAAGAGCAAATAGAAAAAAATGGTCTAATCAAACAACGCCTACTAATCCCTGAAATTGTAGAACTACCGGATGAAATGCGTGCAGATGCATTGAACGATAATAAAGAAACTTTGGCACAACTTGGTCTTACAATCGAAAAGTTTGGCGATAAGTCAATCATCGTCTCAGAAATGCCGAGCCTGGTCGGAGATGTAAATCCATTGCAGCTTATCTTGGATTTAGCTGACCATTTCTCTGAACTTGGAGAAAACATAGCATTAACAGAATTAATTGAGCATGTAACTGAAACCTATGCCTGCCACTATGCAATCAGGGCCGGTAGAAAACTCAAGGCAGAAGAAATGAATGAACTGTTGCGTCAAATGGAAAACACACCATTTTCAGGGCAATGTAATCATGGGCGACAAACCTATGTTGAGCTAAAGCTTAAAGACATCGAAAAATTATTTGGCCGTAAGTAATATCATGCCTGAATGGATATCTTTGCCAGGACTCATGCCCTATAACGAAGCTCTGGAATTAATGGAACATAGGCTGCATAATGTCATTGAAACTGCTAAAGATGAAACTGTCTTTTTGCTTGAACACCCGGATGTCTATACCGCAGGCACAAATCATAGTGAGGCTGAACTACTAGATAATAAAATACCCGTAATATATACAGGCAGAGGCGGCAAATTCACTTATCATGGCCCAGGACAAAGAGTCATCTATCCTATATTAGACCTCAGAAAACCAAGCCGTACTCGTGACATAAAATTATATGTTAGAAATTTAGAACAATGGATTATCAATACTCTCCTGCAACTGGGGCTTAAAGCCTACACAATTAAAGATATGGTGGGTATCTGGATACTCCATGATGATACCCCTTCAAAAATTGCTGCAATAGGAGTTAGAGTCAAAAAATGGGTAACCTACCATGGTATTGCGGTCAACATTACTACCAATCTTAAAAACTACTCAGGCATAATACCTTGTGGAATAGAGAATTTTCCAGTAACCTCTCTAAATAAGCTTGGAGTTAAAATATCCATGCAGGATTTTGACTCTATTTTAAAAGAAGAATTTAAAAAAATATTCTAATGAAAATAATCCGACTAATGCTTTCATCTATTCTGCTAGTATGGTGTGGTGGTTTTTTTTATTTCTTGCAAATGACAGATGATATATCCAATGATAATAGAACGACCACAGATGCCATTGTGGTTTTTGGAGGTAACAAACAAAATTTGTATGCTGGAGTGCAACTACTCAAATCAGGATATGCACACATAGTTTTCATCACCGGCGATAAACCTAGAGAAGAATATAATAACTTCCTGAAAACGCAGCAACTATCGCAAGAGCAGTTTATTTTCGACGAGAATATTGCCAAGAATAAACATAATCATGTTATGGATACAGTCATGTTTTTAAAAAAATACAAATTTCACTCTTTAAGACTCGTAGTTAATGCTGTGCAATTACCAAGAGCATTGCGGGAATTATTAGCTAATATACCGCCAGATACGGTAATTATTCCGCATCCTATATCTAGCAAGCAGAAAAATCATTTTCAGATATTTAAGGAATATACTAAATATACTCTAGTTCTTGTAGCCTCTTTTATTGGAAAGGAAGATGAACTCGATCTACCATATTCTTGATAAACATCCAGCAATTTATCAGGAAGACATACAAATCGAATATGAACATCTGGCTCAGGAATTAGTCAATTCCGGCAGGCTACGCATAGATACTGATTATTACTGTAATTTTATCCACTTCAATGATCCAACAGATGGCATAAATGTTGTATTCAGCTACGCAGAACTAACCAACCCTACCCTGGTTCCAAAATCAAAATCTATACTTAATCAACTATACAAAGCGCAGAATAAACAGGTCTCTGATAGAAAACTCGGTGCTATAATGATTGACTTAAATAAAAAAATAGGAAAGCTTCTGATCGTTAGTAACGAGCTGTCTATGCAGCTAGCCCGTATTTTTGTACAATCAGCGCATCCCACATTGTTACCCGGTGGCTTTTACATGATAAAGTAGAAGTTTTTATCACCTACTCCCATAATATTGGCGACGTTATGGATATAAAAACCTGGAAACGCTCTGGAAAAAACAGTGGAATGCAAAGTACAGATGGAAGTAATGTCTGCATTTACGTTTCATGTGGTGGCAATCCGTTTGCAAAAAATAATGAGAACACTCCAATATATGGCGATGGCTGGTCAGCTGTCGCCAGAATGCAAATCATAGCCGCTCAAGAAATTGGGCATTATGCAGACATAAAGCGTGATAGCTGCGGAAATCAAATCACTCGTCATTCTGCAAATTTTGCCTGTACACAAGCAAAACCGCATGTAAAAGAGGGCAGGAAAAATGACATCGAAAGATGCAATAAACTATCTGACAGACTGTTAAAAAATGGTATGAGCAAGCTTATAGCGCTTGAAACAAAGCTAAAATTCTATGATCAGCAAAAGCTATCCGGCCTACGAGTCTGGTGGATCAGGATTTTTACACAAAAATATCGCCGTAAATTGCTAAAATTTGCACATAAGCATAGTTTGCAATTTGTGAAGCGCTTTGACAGGGAAAAATATATGGGACTGATGATTGCTGCAATGATAGAAGATATGCAATCTCACCTATCGCCAATTGCCGATGTTTATAAACGCGATAACCCGGAGGCCGAAGAGGCTATCAGCTGCGTTGAAGCTCTAGCCCGAGTGCCTCAGCAAGTGATGAAATGGGGATATCTTACAACCAGAGCTACCATGCATGATCTATATAAAGTATATTATAGCGAAGTGATTCCATCATTAATTGAGAATTATAATCACGTTGCGGGCACTCACTATAAAAGAAATTATGCCATCCCTAAAAAAACTGTGCTGAAAAGAATTTTTGATAAATTTGGCTTGGCAAGTAGAAAAAATAAATTTGAATTTGAATTTGTTGAAGTGAGGGATATAGGATAATTATTTTTTTATAACCAGTTAGCATAGAATGCATAAAAAATAAATATCCTATATTCTTGAATACCCCAAATACCCAAATTTCTTTGTTCTCTTATCCTATATTCGCATTATTAGAATATTTAAATACTTTTTGATTAAAATATTACTGCACAGGAAAGTCAAAATATTGGTCAGTAAATAATTTATTTTTTAATATATAATTCCACCATTCCTGTGATGAGTTCTCAAACCATATATTTTCACTACCTTTAATTCAATCTTAAGATTTTTTAATTACTTTTTTTGTCATCGCTAACAGATCTTAACGATAGATCAAATTACCTAGGTAGCTCCTAGGTAGACCCCTAGGTGAATTTCCCTGATATTATTTTATTAATACTTCTTATATCTTATGCAAAGTTTGTTTTAAGTCTTTAACAATCTTATAGCAAATTAAGTAAAAAAATGAAAATTAAAACTAGGTATAAAATGAGTTTAGAAAAATCTTTAAAAGAATGTGTGGACGCTACAGTGTGTATAACAAATCCTGAAGAGATAAGAAACTCGGATGTGAATCCTCTAGCGCATAATACTACTTTGAGATTTTTGATGATAAAAGGCGAACTTGGAGCACATACTACTATGACAATTGAAATAACTCAGTTGGTCGCTGATATTCTCAAAAATGCCTACACTTTGACTCATCTTGATCTGGACTTTGACGAAATACCAGCTGCAGAGATGAAACTGATTGCAGAGGGTCTAAAAAATAACACTACTCTGACTAATCTTACAATGAACAGACTGCACATAGACGATGAAGGGTTTAATTATATTGTTGATTCTTTTAAAGATAACTACATTCTGACTCATATTGCAATAGAAAGTAGTCCAAAATATTTTCCAGCCATTGGTGAACTTATTAAGAGTAAAAAAGAAACCTGCGAAAAAGTAAAAGAGACTCTTGAAATTATTGCTTCTGGTAATACACCAGAAAAGACAGAAGAGTATATAGATGCTATTAAGTTTTATCAAGCTACTAATCCTGTTCTTTTCGGGTTTGAGGAAAATCAGCACAATAATATTAACGACTACATACAAAAGAAATTTTTCCATCTAACAGCAGTGTGTAAAGATAATTCATCAGCTGGCGATGCTATAGATGGTAGTGTATTACCAAAGCACGAATGGAATGAAATTTTCAGCTATTTAAAAATTTCTGATGTGGTTATACCTACATTATCTGGAGATAGTGGAGATGCGGTTGCATTATCTGGTATTACGGATGATGCGGATGTAATAGGAAGCTAAAACATTAGAGGATTACTGTCTTTTTCAATTATAGTAGTGCTAATTTAGGGTAAGACAAGAAGAAAACATAGCTATCGAAGATATTTAGGAATATAGGATGTTTATTTTATACATTCTATGCCAATTGGTTATAAAAAATAATCCCGATTGCCAATGAGACTAAAAAATAAATGTTTTCTTCTTTTGCTTATCCTAAATTCGCATCAAAAGGGTTCGCAGGTGACAGAAAAAGAAGTACAACGTCGTCATTGCGAGCGCAGAGCGAAGCAATCCATATAAGGAGCTTTAAGATTTTCTGATAATGAATGAATTGCCGCAATCGTAAGTAACTCCACGTTGTATCCATTATCTACGTACATAACTGCCTGGTGCAGGCTCAATAAAATCCAGTTTTTCGTAATCCATACAATTTTCCAGCTTACCACTCCTGCTAATAAGCCATTTTTTCCAGGGATTCCACCATGAGCCTTTATGAGATGAGGTCTGCTTTAACCAGGACGCAGCAGACTTAGGTATTTCATTACTCAACATATACGAATATTTCCTGTTATCGGGAGGATTCACAACTCCGGCAATATGTCCGGCATCCGTAAGACAAAAAGTCTTATCGCCGCCCAGCAGCTTATAGCCATCATAAACAGATTTCCACAATGCTATATGGTCTCCTTTTGCTGCCAGTGAGAATGAAGGTACATCTATTTTTGAAACATCCAACTTGATTCCAAGCATTTCAAGAGCGCAGGGGCGAATCAGCTTGTTATCAATATACATATTACGCAAATAGTAAATATACATTTTTGCCGGCAAATTGGTTGAATCTGAATTCCAATAAAGAATATCAAAAGCACTGGGGGCTTTGCCTAAAAGATAGTTGTTTACAAAGAAAGACCAGACTAAATCATTAGCACGAATCAGGCTAAAGCTATTGGATAAATATCTACCATCCAGATAACCTTTTGAATTAACTTCTTTCTCAACAAGTTCCAGAGAAGATTTGCTAATCAATGCTCCAATCTCACCCGGATCAGCAAAGTCAATTAATGTGGTTAAAAACGTAGCACTATTAATCCAGTCTTTTTTCTTTTCCTTCAGGTAGCTCAAGGCTGATGCAAGCAAGGTGCCTCCGATACAATACCCCACGGCATTTACCTTCTTGTAACCTAGTTTTTTGATCTGCTCATACGGCTCTAAGATGCCTTCTTTTAAATAATGTTCAAAATCTTTATCAGCAAGCTTTTTCTTCGGATTAACCCAGGATACTAAAAACACCTGGAAATTATTATCAACAAGCCACTTGACCAGGGAATTTTTCTCTGAAAGATCAAGTATATAATATTTATTGATCCAGGGAGGTATAATGAATATTGGAACAGAATGAACCTTCTGCGCAGGTTGGTAACATATTAGCTGCATCAAGTCATTCTGATAAATAACCTTGCCCTTCGTAGCAGCCAGGTCTTTACCAATTTTAAAATAAGCTCTATCGGTAGTCGAGATATTAAACAAACCACCAGGTTTTTTGATATCTTCGAGGAAATTTTCCATCCCCTTAACTATGTTCTCCATCCCGCTTTCCAAAGACTCCCGAATTACCTCAGGGTTACTAAAAGCAAAATTAGATGGCGAGGCCGCGTCGATAAATTGCTGCGCAGCAAATTCTGCATATCTTTTACCGCTTTCATCAAGATCGTATTGCTGAACACTCTTTTTCATCCAGTCGGATGTGATAAAATAATAGTGTTTGATAAAGTCAAAATAAATACTCTGCTGCCAAGCCGGGTCCTTGAATCTTCTGTCTCTCAATTCTTCTTCATCTTTGTGATGCTCGTGTTCTCGGCCAATAAATTTATTTACTGTATCAGATATAAGGTTTTGAAAATTAGTTACATATTCCACATTTAATTCTGTAAACTTATCTGGATGTTCAAGAAACTGCTCCAACATTTTAGCAATCATCTCTTGATTGCGCTTATTATCAGTATATTTTAGAGGTGAAGCGGTGAACTTATTTTCCAGAATATACTGCAAAATTTCTTGATAATGAATGCTGGCCTTTTGAAAATTCTCTAAAAATTCTTCGTGCGATATCATGATTTTATCCATTTTTCTAATGACTTAAGTGCCTTATCAGAAATAGCTTTACATCGATCTTTCCTTGATCTGATTTTTTCATCAAGCGGCGGCATTAATCCAAAATTAATATTCATAGGCTGAAAAGTTGAAGATTCAGCTCCATAAGTCAAATGCGCAAGCAAACTCCCAATCGCCGTATCTACGGGAGGACTCTCTGCATCTTTGCCCTGCATCTCATTTGAGGCAAATATACCGGCAAGCAGACCCATGGCTGCACTTTCAACATAACCTTCGACCCCGGTAATCTGTCCTGCAAACCTTACATTTGGCTGAGTTTTAAGCTCTAGCTGCGAACCTAACAATTTAGGGCTATTAATAAATGTATTACGATGTAATCCTCCAAGTCTAGCAAATTCAGCTTTTGCAAGACCCGGTATGCCAGAAAAAATTTCTTTTTGTGCTCCATATTTCAACTTTGTCTGAAAACCAACCATATTATATAAAGTGCCAAGAGCATTATCTTGCCGCAACTGCAAAACTGCATACGCTTTTTCATTTGGCACATGTGCATTAGTCAGCCCTACCGGCTTCATTGGACCAAACCGCAAAGTATCACGCCCGCGCTCAGCCATAACTTCAATTGGTAAGCATCCATTAAAATATGGCGTATTCTTTTCCCATTCTTTAAACTCCGTTTTTTCGCCGGTAAGCAATGCATCGATAAAATTATAGTATTGCTCCTTGCTTAATGAACAATTTATATAATCTTTTCCGTCACCACCAGGTCCTGTTTTATCATATCTGGATTGAAACCATGCAATATCAAAATCAATGGAATCTTTATATATTATTGGAGCAATCGCATCAAAAAATGCCAGCTTATTCTCACCCGTAATCTGCATTATTTTTTGGCTCAATGCATCTGATGTTAACGGACCCGTAGCAATAATCCATTTCCCTTCTGTTGAAATAACATCAATTTCTTCTCGTATAATATTGATATTAGAGCATTTTGTAAGTTCATTGCCTACCATGTCAGCAAAGAGGTTTCGATCCATTGCAAGTGCTGAACCCGCCGGTATTTTTGTACGGTCGGCAGCTCTGATAATCAATGAATCCAGTTTTCTCATTTCAGCGTGCAGTAAACCGATTGCACTAGATGGGTCATCATTTCTAAAAGAATTTGAGCAAACAAGCTCTGCTATTTTATCAGTTTGATGTGCAGGAGTTTTCCGATTTGGCCCACGCATTTCGTATAAGTTTACTTCGACTCCTCGGTTTGCAGCTTGCCAGGCCGCTTCTGCCCCAGCTAGACCGCCACCGACTATATTTAATTTTTTCATTATCTATACAGTTTATATTTCTTAAAAAGATAGAAATAGTAGAATAATAATCCAAGTAATACAAAGCAAATTGAAATTAAAAATCCATTTACACCTAGCGTGTTCTCTGACGTATTGATCGTAATATAACCGCAATAATACCCAAAACTGCACCCTAAAGCATAAATCGATAGGGAACCAAATAAGTTTATACCTTTAAATTTCTCCGCCAATAGCAAAACACTACATGCAAGTAATGTATATAAGG
Source organism: uncultured Rickettsiaceae bacterium (assembly GCA_905479865.1). Taxonomy (GTDB): domain Bacteria; phylum Pseudomonadota; class Alphaproteobacteria; order Rickettsiales; family Rickettsiaceae; genus Megaera_A. The sequence continues at coordinate 53,953 of CAJQOD010000027.1, forward strand.
AAGTAATTAATATAACCCTCCCTACAATGGTAGACAGCGAATACTTCCCCCAATATGGCATTGAAACAAACATTAAAGTTAGCACAATAATACACTCAATACTAATCTTATGCTTATTCATTCGCGGCATATAGATAGTAGTTAACAATAATGCAATTATTACTGAACACAGCCTAATATATTTTTTAGTTATATCTTCAAATATTGTTAGTGAATCAGCTAATGCATAAACTTCATAACCATCTTGCACCACCATGACTACATAAAAAACGGCAAATCCCACCAAAATCTCTATTTCCATACGAGCAATAACAGCAAAAAACCTATATTCATCAAGGTTTATCTTCTGCCTAAAAATTGGGGATAACATTAAAACTAGCATAAATCCCAATATTGGAATGATATTTGCAACCATCAATTCAGCAACAAGGAAGCTAGTGCTACTTATCATAAAATATTCAAATGTCTCGGCAATTATATAAGCACCTGAAATCGCAAAAAAATATATGGATATGGAGTAATTGTTCTCTATTCTGTCATCGTGCAAAACGTAACCTAAAATTAATACCGACACTATAATCGTGCTAGCAGAATAAACGAAGAAATAGATTAACGCTATCTCATGCGAAACCTCTACAAAAATAATATTAAAGACACTTAGCAAATATAAAAATGTACTGCAAATAATCATCTTCTTAAAAGCAAAAACTCTTACGAAAAACAACAGAATCACTGTTGCTGCTATATATCCACAAATCTTAAAAAAAACTATGCCATCACGTTCTGTAAACGTGGGGTCTACTTCATATAAATATACTTGTATGAACACCTCATTTGTAAAGATTGCAAAGAAATATGCAACAATACAAAAAATATAGGTAAAAAAAGGTGATATAGTATTTTTCCCTGCCATAAATATTGTTTGCTAAACAACCCTAGTTGGTATATAAATCTTGAATAGTATTGGCAATTGGGCTAACATCATTACGTTATGTCAAACGAATTTACCAAAAAATTAGCTGTGGCTTTTGAGTTAAGCTTAAAACCATTGACTGAAGAAATAAAGCAATTGAATCTCTTAAGCGACCAGATTATAAATTTGCTGATGTATGTTTGCCGGCCTTTATAAAGAATATTTGAATAGATTTTATGAGAAAATATGAAAAAAAGAATAATAATCGATGCAAACTTCCCGACGGAAACGAGGGTAGTTTTATTAGATAAGAACAATAATATAGAGAATATAGAATTTAGCTCTGCTAATAAAAAACAGATTAAAGGCAATATTTATTTAGCAAAAATAACTCGAGTAGAGCCTTCCCTACAGGCGGCTTTCGTTGATTATGGTGAAGAAAAAAGTGGCTTTCTACCATTTAGCGAAATTCACCCTGACTATTATCACGTTCCTTCTACGGATAAGAAAACAAATGCTTTTATAGGTGGAAAAATTAGCTCACCAGAAATTACCTCTGAAGACCTTGCTGAAAAACATAAGGATACTAATTTTCATGAGCTTATAGATAGTGATGAAATTGATATCAGAGCTATAGAAAAAATGGTTGATGACAAATTGCAATCTAATATCAATATCGAAGCAGATGAGCATGAAGTGGATTCTTTTTCAAAAGAAACTGACGAGTTTATAAAACAATATAAAATACAGGAAGTTATTAAAAAAGGCCAAATCCTGCTTATCCAGGCGACCAAAGAGGAACGTGGTAATAAGGGAGCATCACTGACCACTTATATTTCACTTGCAGGAAAGTATTGCGTATTAATGCCTAACAAACCATCTAATAACGGGATATCCAGAAAAATTTCCAATCACGATGAACGCAAACGTCTAAAAAAGATCATAAACGACCTGATCTCTAGCGGAGGTAACAAAGCCTCCAGCGTAATTGCAAGAACTGCGGGTGCTGGACATACTACTTTGGAAATCAAGAGAGATTACGACTATTTAGCCAAGCTTTGGAATAAGATACGTGAGGCTACTCTACAATCAAAAGCACCGTGCTTTATACATCAGGAAGATGGAATTCTCCTCCAAACCATTCGAGATATGTTTGACCGTAACGTTAAAGAAATCATTGTGCAGGGAACTCAAGCCTTCAATTCTTGTCTAAAATTTATGAGCGACATATTACCCAGTCAAGTAAAGGCCGTGAAGGAATACAAAGGCAAAACTCCCATTTATACAAAATTTGCTATTGAAGATCAGTTAATCAAGCTATATCAACCTATTGTACACTTGCCATCTGGTGGTTATATTGTCATCAATCCAACGGAAGCCTTAATTTCAATTGATATCAATTCCGGCAAAGCAACAAGCGAACGTAATATTGAAGACATGGCTCTTAAAACAAACCTGGAAGCCGCACGTGAAGTAGCCAGGCAAGCACGTTTGAGAGATTTGTCGGGTTTGTTAGTGTTGGATTTCATCGACTTAAATGAAAGTAAGAATCGTAAAATCCTTGAAAGGTCTTTGTGGGAATATTTTAGCAAAGATAAGGCAAGAATTCAAACCTCTCAAATAAGCACATTTGGGCTATTGGAAATGTCAAGACAACGGCTGCGTCCTTCTTTCCTTGAAATGAATTCCAATATGTGTTCGCATTGTGTTGGTAAAGGAGTCGTACGGGCTGATGAATCTAATGCGATGCTAATTTTGAGAACTATTGAAAACGAGATATATAACGGTAAGTTTGATGCTGTGAACATTTATGGCATTGCTTCCTCTATTATATATTTGTTAAATGAAAAGCGTACCGAAATCTCATTTATCGAGAAAAAATACTCTATAAAACTGAACTTCTTCATTGATAGAGACGCAACTTCAGATAGTTATTCCATAGAAAAAGTTAGACTTTCGGAAAAAAGTAAAGCTGGTACACTACTTGATGAGCCGGCACTTCAAGATACTTCAGAGATGTATAATCAAACTTCTATCCAAACTTCCTACAAACCACAAAAACGTAAAATAGACAAACCACAAAAAACTCATGAAGCACAGCAGGCTATAGAACAAGTTACAAAGAACAAAACCCCTGATAAAGAGCATAGTAATGCTGCTGAACCCGAAAAAAAAGAAGCAACTCAGGAAGTTACAAATCAAAATCGGGAGAATAAAAAAAGAGACCTGGCTAGAAACAGAAAAAAAATAACTAAAAAAATTGCTCCTAAAAAACATCAAGATACGACAACTGATAGTAAAAACTAAAACAATTTATTTTTATAAAATAGCTAGATGAACAAGGGAATTATACAATACAGACACCCACTATTACTGGTTTTTCTTCTATTTTTTCTTACCTCATGTGGCTTTAGGCCTGTCTATAGAGCAGAGGATACTACACGCGAATTTCTCGAACACATAGAGATCAGCCCAATTGCATCTGTTAATGGAGCAGATTTCTACAACCACTTAGAAAATATTCTGCCATATGGAAATGAGATAAAATACATACTTACAAGCAATATAGCTTTTTTAAAAGATATCAGTATTATTCAAGAAAATTCTGATATTTTAAGAGAAATTATAACTGTTAGAGTGACATACACACTCACAGACAAGGGAACTGGAAAAATAATTACTTCCGGTAAGTTCTCCCGGCTTTCATCTTTTAATACTACTTTTTCACCGTATAGTAACTTGGTAAAGCAACAAGATATTCAAAGAAATCTTGCTATGATGTCTGCCGAAGAAGTGAGAAATCGTATTATGCTATTTATTGAAAACTCTGCTATTACAAAATGAAATTCTATACATCCAGATTAAGCGAATTAATAAAGGAGATCGAAAAAGGTAACTTCAAAGCCTTGCTCATACATGGTGACAATCAAGGCTTTGCTACCACTGCCATTGAACAAATATCAAAAAAACTAAATCTAATAGTCACTACATTCGATTCGAAAGAACTTACTCCAGCAAAGTTACAATTAGTAGCGAATAATCAAAATTTTTTCAGGCAGAAAGAGTTAATCAAAATCACCGGTACAACTTCAGCACTTAGTAAAGATATGAAGGAACTCCTCAGCAATAACCAATTTCATCATTTCATCTGTTTCATTAGTAATGATCCGTTGCCGGCAAGGGGGATACGCAAATTTTTTGAGGAGCAATCCAAGCTTGCATCGCTAGGCTGTTATTATGATAATGAACAAACTATCGCTAAAGTTATTCTACAGCAATGTACTAAACGACAAAAAAACATTGAAGAAGATGCACTATTTTATCTTAAATCTCACCTTAAGGGCGATCACCAGATAATCAAATCAGAGCTAGAGAAACTATTTAACTTCACGCATGACAAACCTGTTATCACTAAAGAGGATGTGCTGCAGACTCTCAGTCAGGAATTACTTGCCAGCGGCGATGAAATGTGCATATTTTTTGCTAAAAAAGAACCTGTCAGATTTTTAAAAGAAGTTCAAAAACTGCAAGATCAAAACAAGAACGAAGTATTGATGATTCGCGCGCTGATCAGATATTATTTGAATATTTATACAGTCACACTAAAACTTGAAGATGGAGAGGATTTGGATCAGGCGATAAAAACCCTCTCTCCTCCCATTTTCTTTAAATATATAGATGAATTTAAACAAATTGTACGCAAACACGGTTCTAACGATGCACTAAACTGTTTGAAAGCCTTACAAGACGCAGAAATCAGCTATAAAACCAACCCGAAATGCTTTGATTTATTCTCAACATATATAATATGCAGCTAGCAGCCAGTAGGTATTACTTCCAATATTAGAAATTCATCTTTATCTTCAGCGTTCCTTGCTGGCCAACATATTTGTTTGCCAAACGTACATCATAGCTGATTCCATATTCCATCATATCATTGCTTTTTGCGTTAACACCAACACCAAGATTCACAATGGTTCTTGAAACTTTTGACGTTCTTGGAATCAAACTTGGACCGGTACTACCCTCTTGCCTGATGTCTACCTTCAGTGATTTACCCTTTACGTCATAACGAACATTACCGTGTACTTCCGGAACAAACAGCCAATCATTATATGCATAAGCACCACTAATTTTAGCACCTAGAATTGCCTCAATTCTGTCTACCACTTGTCTTTTGACCAACAAATTCTGATTTACAGTGCCGGTTTCCTTGTATTTAATGCTATTCATACGATTATATTCAAAACCGAAAGTTGGAGTCAATAACACTCCTCTACCAATTTTATGATTATAACCAACCAGAATTTCACTACCCCAGGCATCCGCAGTATAATTAGCACTGGCAATAGCTGTTCTTGCAAACTCGCGTCTAATCTCACGATTCCTGATTTTCGAACGTGAAATCGATGCTACACCTTGCACGAACCATTTATCACTTATCTGATATACTCCATATAATGATCCAACATAAGTATTAGCTTTTGTTTTATCACCAGTATTTAAATGCTTATGTTTTACGTCAGTCTTAATCGCACTGAAGGCAATACCGACTGTAATATTATCATTAAGCAACGTGTCAGCACCAATCACTGCTCCATAATATCCGGCTCTATAACCTGGAGTTGTACCCCTGACTCTTTGTATAGTATGACCGTAAAACGGACTTACCCAAGAGCCATGTCGCAGAGCGGTATCACCGGCTGTAACACCGCTAATTCCTGCTGAAGCTTCGTCAATCACTATTGGCAAAGCAACAAACCCACCTGCTCTATTTGATATGGATTGAGTAGCATTCTCGTAAGCGCGCCCTACCGGAGTGGTAGCCAGTGCCAGCGCATCTGCATTTGCTAGTCTGTCGAGCGCATTTGATGCTGCTTCTCCACCCTCAGAAGCTGCGATATTTGTTAATTCAGTAACTAAATCAGGTGTCACTAGAGGTAAATTTTCATTACCATCAGTCTCTTCTTCTAACACTTCTTCAGGATTATCAACTAAAACACGTGTTAATATTCCATCAGCATGACTCCACACAACAAATGGATTTTGCGGTGGATTCAAAGCAACATTTCCATTATCACTTAAGGTGAATGTTCCACCTCCATCTCCCTCTACAAATAAATCATAATTTTCCGGCTCTCCTTCTAATGGAAGAGGTACTTGAGCTTCCGTAAGATTAATAATGATGCCAGTAACATTTGTTACCATATCAAAATTTCCGCTGGTCTGTTCAAAATGCCCAATAATTTTATCTTCACCACTAAGGCTGAGCAACGTGTTAATTGTTATTTTGCCTGCAACATCGTTTTGTACATTTCCAGAATGGAATGGTGTATTACTGTTGAGAGTAAAAATTGTATTACTCAGGTGGATGGTCTCAAAATCAGTACTAACTAACTTTATGTTATTATCTACATTAATATTTAAGCCACCCAAATATATCTCACGACTATATACATCAGAACGCAAAGTAGCTGTTTTTGTCGGATCGTTAGACGAAAAAGTGACTTTATCTAATGGCAATACAGCCGTTCCTATAGACTGATGAATTGTCGTATCACCCTCAAATATCAAGCCGCCAGTACCACCAAAATCAGTAGTCACTGGAGCATCGAGAGTTGCACCATCAGTGAATGTAGCCTTAGCATTTTCATCTATGTCTAAAAATCGCATTTCATTTGCAGTAACATCTCCGCTAAAAACAGGCTGTGCGCTAACAAAAATTTGTATCTTCCCATTAACCTGAACATTACCATTAAAAAAGGGATTGGATACACTACTCATTCTTAAATTTTCAGCAACTTGAACATTACCGTTAAAGGTAGGTGTGCCAGACTCAATTCTTAAGCCTTTACCAGTTTGAACATTACCATTAAAAATAGGCTGAGCTGTTCCTCGAACCCTAATCTCTGTGCTACTTATAACATTATTATTAAAAACAGGTGCGGAACTATCATAAATGTCTATTCTTGGGGTACTGTTTGTAACAGTATCTTGAAAAACAGTTGTAGAAGTACCGTGAATGTTTAGGCCATCACAAACGATTGCCCCACCTACAACACTAACATCATCATTATAATCACAAAGCGCAGCACTAGCACTATGGCTTCCAGCTAGAATAGTTGTTGCAATTAAAGAGTTTGAGAGTAATTTTTTAACAAAATATTTTTTTCTGGTCATCGACTATTCCTTTCATTAAATACAAAGCTATACTTAATAAGAGTAACCGATCTATTCTTATACAATAATTAATAAATCAATAATTAATAAATAAAATTCCTGACATGTGTTATTTAGATATAGGTTTCTGACCGCCTAACTTGCGAGCTATATAAAAAGAAGATATGATACAGGATGTAGTATAATTTTGTTATTTTCTACGCTAACTCATCAAATAATGTAAAGCTGTTTTAATATGCCAGAACTCGACCCTGTATTACTTGCACGTATACAATTTGCATTTACCATTAGTTTTCACATTATATTTCCATCCTTTACAATTGGTCTAGCGAGCTGGCTGGCTGTGGTTGAGTGGCGCTGGCTGAAGACTGGAAATAAGATATACCAGGAAATCTACCGTATGTGGATCAAGATTTTTGCCGTTTGTTTTGGCCTTGGAGTGGTATCCGGCGTGGTAATGTCTTATCAATTTGGTACAAACTGGTCGGTATTTTCAGATAAAGTAGGCAATGTCATCGGACCGTTACTTGGCTATGAGGTACTAACTGCTTTCTTCCTGGAAGCCTCTTTCCTTGGTATTATGCTATTTGGCTGGGGGCGGGTCAGCAAGCACATGCATTTTGCTGCAACCTGTATTGTAGCAGTCGGTACATTTATTTCCACCTTCTGGATCATCTCGGCTAATAGCTGGATGCAAACACCGCAAGGCTTTGAAATTGGAACAGATGGATTGCTCTACCCGACAAGCTGGCTGGAAATTATCTTTAATCCTTCATTTCCTTATCGCCTGGCTCACATGGTAACAGCTGCGTATCTTACTACGGCTTTTGTAGTTGGCGGTATCGGGTCTTATTATTTATTCCGCAAAGTTCACGTGCCTCACGCACGCATTATGCTCGGTATGGCGATGTTGATGGCAGTGTTTGTTGCGCCTCTGCAGCTTTTTATTGGTGATGCACATGGCTTGAATACTCTGGAACATCAACCGCGTAAAATAGCAGCTATGGAAGGTAT
>CAJQOD010000028.1 GCA_905479865.1 uncultured Rickettsiaceae bacterium
TAGCCTGTCCTTTTTTCGCTAATACAGTAGTTATCGCAGCTGTAAGAGAGGTTTTACCATGATCGACGTGACCAATAGTACCAATATTACAGTGTGACTTATTCCGTTCAAATTTTTCTTTTGCCATAATTTCATCTCCTAAAATATTCTAGTTTAACAATTAATACTTAACTCAACACCTGCTACTCAAAACCCACAATTACGAAGGGATGGAGCGGGTGATGGGGATCGAACCCACACAACCAGCTTGGAAGGCTGGGGCTCTACCATTGAGCTACACCCGCATTTCTCAAACCCAAACCAACACTAGCCAGTAGCAAGTTGTTGGTGGAGGGAGAAGGATTCGAACCTTCGTACGCATACACGGGCAGATTTACAGTCTGCTGCCTTTAACCACTCGGCCACCCCTCCGTGGAACTCACAGCAAAATAAACCACCTGAGTGCCAAACGCAAGAACTAATTCACGACCAACGACAAACTTAAGTTTTTTTATCCTTTTAAAGCAGGAAATCTAATGTTCGGTTGTAAGTTTCTATAATAAATAGTAATTTATGTCAAGAACATTTTGAGTAAAAAAATCCTTGATATATGGAAAACAATAAGAAGCCGAAAATTTTAAACAGAACACAATACTATATGTATGGTAACCATGCAGTATTAGCTGCCGCCCGCAACAAAAACCGTGTACTTAAGCAGCTATATTGCTTACCAAAGCAAGCTGGTGAGCTACAAGAAAAATTGCCACATATTAATATCGAGATAGTACAAAACAACTTTATTACCAGAAAAATTGGCAAGGATCAAGCTCACCAAGGCGTAATCGCTCTGGTAAATAGCATTTACACACATAAAATTGAGGATTTAAAATTTTCAACTACCAAGGATCGCATCGTCATCCTGGATCAAATGTCAGACCCACAAAACATAGGAGCTATAATCAGAAGCGCAGCTGCATTTGGTATCAACAAACTTATTCTACCTAGCGATAATGCTCCCGATGAAAATGCGGTAATTGCTAAAGCAGCCTGTGGATGTTTGGAATTAATGCAAATTGCTAAAGTTACTAACATTAAGAATACTATAGATAAATTGAAAAAAATGGGCTTTTGGATTGTAGGACTTGATGCAAACGGCAAAGGTAACATAAATGATATTGCCGGCATTGACAAACTAGCGATAATTATCGGCTCCGAAGGTAAAGGCATGCGCAGATTAACTTCACAAACCTGTGATTTCTTAGTTAAAATTCCTATATCACAGCAGGTAGAAAGTCTGAATGCATCGAATGCCGCAAGTATAATTTTTTATCTCCTTAATACCGGATTCAAAAAATAAAAGGGCTATTATTTCCTGAATTTGCCATAACTACTGATTTGAACCCCTTGGTGATAAATATAATCTAAAAACAACTGCCGATAAAAAAAGCATTCACAATTCATCGTATAGGGATCTTTTTGTTTATTTTATTGTAATAGCTGCTACATAATAAGTTCAGTGCGACTGGAAACATGTGCAAAGGTATTTTAAGTTAGCTATGCTCAAAATTGGTGATTTACTAAATAAATTCAAAAAAACTGCCGCCCCTGATGCGGGGCCTAAACCGGAAAATGAGGGTAGTGTCCATTCTGTAAAAATGGTAAGGAACTGGTACGAGGAACGTTATGACAACATCACTGTTCAACGTAACCTGTTGTTTGTGCTACTGCTTATTTTATTGTGCTTGTCTATTGTTTCGATAGGAGTAGTCGCTTATGTAATTAATACAAAGCGTTTTGATCCCTTCGTAATTCAAATTGATGACACAACTGGTATGGCAAAAATTGTCAATCCTATCTCATCAACTGTGTTAAGCGGCAATGAAGCACTGGCACAATATTTCATTAAAAAATATGTGGTTGCCCGGGAAACTTATAACCCAGTGGACTTCAGTACTGAAGCCAAGAAAACTGTCAGGTTACTTTCTGCAAACTCAATCTATTGGGATTATAGAGGCTACCTAAAAAACGAAGAAGTAAATCCCAGTATAAAATACGGTCAGAAAAATACCACGTTTTTGATAGTAAAATCCTGGTCCAAACTGGCACAAAAAAAATATATTCTTAGATTTTCAATAAACGAAACCGCCGGAGGAAGGAATGTATTCAACAAAATTGCGGTGGTGGAGTTTGACTATATACCTATGGAATTGACCGAGAAAGATAAGGATATCAATCCAATAGGTTTTCAAGTAACAGGATATAGGGTAGATGATGATAGTAGTTAGAATAATCTTGGCATTGTTATTAATTTTCACTTTTTCCTGGAGTGCAGCTTATGACGATGACATTCCTCTTACCACAGATAGCCGAATAAAGACTTATGTCTACAGTCCGAATGAAGTCTATCTTTTAGTGCTGCATTTTGGCTTTCAATCAAGCATAGAGTTTGGTAAAAATGAAGCTATTGAAACCATAACGCTTGGAGATTCGTATGCCTGGAAAATAACCCCATTAGGTAACAGGTTATTTATAAAACCCATGGAACGTGATATCCGCACAAACATGACTATAATCACAAATCGCCAAACTTATCAATTTGATATAGTTGCTAAAGAGTTGGAAGCCGGTGATGAAAAAGATTTGGTGTATGTAATGCGATTTCAATATCCAAAAAAATCCAGGTAGTTTATGTCAGAGGAGACTAATCCAGAGCAAGTAACAACTGTAGGAGAAGATTTGCCAGAAGTTGAGCAGGAACTTTCCCAGGTTGCAACCAATCCAAAGCAGAGCATGCTAATATTAGTTGGCATCTCAGCAGTATTTATTTATCTATTTTTCAATCTCTTCATAAGCTCTGGCGATTCTGACGCAGATAAAGATACCACACCAGTTCCTGATGAGGTTGCAAAACCCGTACAAATTGATTCAGATAGTGATGTACCTTCCATCCCAACACTACCGTCACCACCGAAACTAGAAGACCCAACGCCACCACCACCACCTGATGCAGAGCCATTGCCGCTTGCAGAGGATGCACTACCAGCATTACCCTCAGAGCCTGATCTCCCTACCATAAATGAAGTCTCATCTGCTGGGCCGTCACTGCCATTTGGCCGTCCGCAAGATGACGACACCAATAAAAGGATAGAGGCCAAACGAAAATCTGCCATAGTGCTTGTAGCTGGAACTCCTGCTAAAAAATCAGCCGAGCAGCTGCAACAGGAGGTGGATTTTAAGTATCGAGGAGAGATGCACCTGCTGCTTGGCCGGGGCAAAATGATTGATGCTATTATTGAAACTGCTGTTAATACTGATTTCGGTGGTGAAATTCGTGCAATTGTCAATAGAGACGTCTATTCTGAATGGGGCAAAAACATTCTTGTTCCAAAAGGGTCACGTGTATTTGGTAGCTATGCAACCGGCATAGAAGGTGCTTATGGTCGCATCTCAATTACGTGGACTAGAATTGATCTGGCAAATGGTTACACACTCAACCTGCAAGGCACAGGAATAGATGCCCTTGGCAGGAAAGGCAACCAGGGAAGAGTAGACAATAAGTTCAGGGAACGTTTTTCAAATGCAATACTAAGATCAGCATTTAATATTGCGCTTGCTAATGCACTTGATTCTGTGGTCAAGCCACAGATTAGCTCACAAACAGCAGCAAATCAGAATCAAGTATCTTCTAATGTAAAAAATATTGCCAACGGGATTTTTACTCAAGCAGGACTAACTGATGCTACAAAAAGAGTGCAGATTTGCGCAGCTGCACAAAGTGCTATTACTGATAAAACATCAACTACATTTACACAAATTCAGACAGCCTGTACTTCACTTGCTGCTGATGCGACTGCGACTGATACTGCTAAACTAACTTCACTAATGAGTACTATCAATTCATCCTCAGACGCATTAATACAAAATACCACGGCCAATGTTGAAGAAACTAAAGCCCAGGAAGCTTCCAAACAAGCATTTACAGACATCTCTGATACCATAAAAACCCTTGTCGAAGAACAGGAGTTCAAACCAACTATTACTATTGACCAGGGAACACCTGTAAAAATCTACGTCAATAAAGACTACAAATTCCCGAAAGCTGCGGTAAGTAAATCAAGAGTGGTGAAATGAGTTATGCGGCATTAGAAACTTATCTTTTACCGTTTAAAAACATTTTCGCTGAAGAAGGTGTCAATGAACTTATGGTCAATAAGCCTGGAGAAGTATGGGTAGAAAAAGCCGGTGATCAACGTTTAGAGAAAATACCCGAAATTGATATAGATCACTTACTTGGTCTTGGACGCCTGGTTGCTCAATCTACGGCTCAGGGCATTTCCGAAGAGACTCCGCTTTTATCTGCAACTCTGCCAAATGGCTATCGTATTCAGGTAGTCTTTCCTCCTGCTGTTGAGCCCAACCTTGCTGCATTTGCGATAAGAAAAGGTACAACAATGCATTTATCCTTGGATAAATACGCAGAAATGGGAGCCTTTGATAACACTTCAACTAAAGAGTTAGTAGATGAGAATAATGCAATATTGTGCGATTACCTTAAGTCCGGTAATATTAAGGAGTTTATCAGACATGCTGTTAATTGCAAAAAAAACATCATTATAAGCGGTGGTACTTCCACCGGTAAAACCACTTTCACCAACGCCGCTCTTGGAGAAATTCCAGAAAAAGAACGTCTAATTACTGTGGAAGATGCACGCGAGGTAATGCTTCGTAATCACCCAAATAGAGTACACCTACTTGCTTCAAAAGGTGGTCAAGGTAGAGCGAAAGTAACTACTCAGGATTTAATTGAGGCCTGTCTACGCCTGCGTCCGGACAGGATCATCGTTGGTGAATTGCGTGGCGCGGAAGCTTTCAGTTTCCTCCGAGCTATCAATACCGGTCACCCCGGATCCATTTCAACTTTGCACGCTGATGCCCCTGCTATGGCACTTGAGCAGTTAAAATTGATGGTCATGCAAGCGGGACTTGGAATGCCTCCAGAGGAAGTAAAGAAATATATCCTGGCGGTAGTAGATATCGTTGTTCAGTTAAAACGTGGCGAAGGCGGAAAAAGATATGTCTCGGAAGTATATTTCAAAGGAATGAGAGGCGATGATGGGGTTCAATAACATACTTAAAACAGCGCGTACCATCTTCGGACACATGGTAATTCATCCTTTTGTACTAATGTGTACATTATGGATGAGCGGAGCATTGGTAGCTCTTATCACCAATGAATCCAGGTATATAGGTCTTAGCCTGACTACTATCGGCATTGCGTATAAATGGGCTTCCTGGCTACTTAGCACCTGGATGCAATTGAGTTTTAGTGCTTATGACTACCTAAAAATCAAACTGATACTGGCTCTGATAACACCACCTGCCATTGTCATCATGTTCTATATTAAAAATTTCAATAGAATCAGGTCGCTTGAGTTCTTTAAGAAAAAAGAATCTGTATTTGGCTCAGCCGACTGGGCATCAGCTGCAGATATTGAAAGAGCCAAGTTGCGTTCCAAACACGGTATGTTACTCGGGAAAGATTCATTAGGATATTACGTTGCTGATGGTTTTCAACACGCTCTTTTATTTGCTCCGACCGGTTCTGGTAAGGGTGTCGGGTTTGTAATTCCGAATCTATTATTCTGGGATCATTCAGTAGTCGTACATGATATCAAGCTTGAAAATCATCAGCTTGCTAGTGGTTGGAGAGCAAAACAGGGGCAAGAAATTTATGTATGGGAACCATCTAACCCTGATGGAATAACCCATTGTTATAATCCGATTGATTTTGTCAGTAAAAAACCAGGTCAAATGGTGGACGATGTACAAAAAATTTCTAACCTGATTATGCCGGAAAAAGATTTCTGGAATAATGAAGCAAGAAGTCTATTCTTAGGCGTGGTACTATATTTATTGGCTGACGATACAAAAACAAAATCATTTGGAGAAGTAGTCAGAACCATGCGAAGTGATGATGTGGTATATAATTTGGCTATAGTATTAGATACGCTTGGTGATGCTATACATCCAGTAGCATATATGAATATCGCTGCATTTTTACAAAAAGCTGATAAGGAACGATCTGGTGTGATATCCACCATGAACTCTTCATTGGAATTATGGGCAAACCCATTGATCGATGCAGCTACTGCATCATCTGACTTTAATGTCATGGAATTTAAGAAAAAGAAAACTACTATATTTGTTGGACTAACCCCTGATAATATACAGCGTCTACAACGATTAATGCAAATTTTCTATCAGCAGGCGACGGAATTCTTAAGCAGAAAAATTCCCGATGAAAAAGAAGAGCCCTATGGCGTGATGTTCTTGATGGATGAATTCCCAACTCTTGGTAAGATGGAACAATTTAAAGCCGGGATCGCATATTTTCGTGGATATAGAGTCCGCCTATTCTTAATTATCCAGGACACTCAGCAACTAAAAGGTACTTATGAGGATGCCGGTATGAACTCGTTCCTTTCAAATTCAACATTCAGAATTACCTTTGCAGCCAATAACTATGAAACTGCAAATTTAATCTCACAATTATGTGGTAATAAAACGGTCGAACAAACATCCTATAACAAACCACTATTTTTTGACTTAAACGTATCTACCAGAACCCAAAATGTCTCAAAAGTCCAAAGAGCTTTGCTCCTGCCACAGGAAGTGATTCAAATGCCGGCCGATGATCAAATTGTTTTAATTGAATCTTTCCCACCAATTAAGTCGAAGAAAATTAAGTATTACGAAGATAAGTTCTTTACAAAGAAGCTTTTACCGCCTACATTTGTTCCAACTCAAGAACCATTTGATCCCAAAAAACACCGGGCAAATAGCACTGATGAAGAAATGGAAGACGAGGCCTAATACTAATTTACCTTCAAAAATCATAGTAAATTAGAGTGAAGACTGGGGCAAGAGATCAAACAAACTCTTGCTGGAATAATACTAAATGTTTTAAATAAAGCTGCATTTAGTATGAATAAAAAAGAAAAGCGATGCGCTCTGCAATAATGGACATTGGCTATAATGCCATAAGAGCCGTAGTCTACGAAGATGATAGACTAGGTGCCCCTGAGATATTTAATAACAAATTTAAAAATGATATTCTGAGTCTTCTTGCAAGTAAATCTATTGATATCAAGCACCAAACATATCTAACTATCCAATATCTACTCCACATATTTGAAAAACTGAAAGTCAGCAACATCAAGTGCGTAGCAACGGCCGTACTCAGAAATCACCCACGTGCTGATGACTTTATAAAACATATAGAAACTAAATATAATTTTGATATTGATGTTATATCTGGCGCAGAAGAAGCACGCCTTACTGCCCTTGGACTAATCGCAGGCATAAGGGATAGTAACGGTATTGCAGCCGACCTTGGTGGTGGTAGTTTAGAACTAATTGAAGTCGCCAATAGAGAAATTGGTAAACTCAAATCTTTTGAACTCGGTACTAAGATAATCAGCTCCCGGAACATTAAGGATGAAAATGAAATCATAGACATCATTAAGAATCATTACGGTAACCAGACCTATGATAACCTCTATCTCATTGGCGGCGCACTAAGATTCATTGGCAGGCTTTATATAGATTTTACGCAATATCCGCTGAAAAATTTGCATAATCTGGAAATACCAACTCAGGAATTCTCCAGCTACCTGACCAAATTACAGTTATCTTCTAACAATACCAAAAACAAGCTTGGACGCAGAAGAATCAATAATAATGCTGCTTTTGTCGCTAAGGCCATGATCAATGTTTTTCAGCCTGAAAAAATTGTCATCTCCACCTATGGCCTCAAGGAAGGAGTCAGAGTTGCTGCAATGAGCGAGCAGGAAAGACAAAAAGATATTGTTCTGGAAAAAGTAAAATATACCTGTAACTTCGATATGCAAAAAACTGATTTTGAGAGTTATTTTAAGATCGTTACTCCGCTGCTTTCTAAAGGAGAGAATGCTGAAGAAACTATTCAGTTGGCAATAATGCTGCTTTCGCTTCAGCATAAATTTGATAAGACTCTACACCCTGCAGCTATCTCCGAATTTATATTATCATCAGAAATTCCTTTTACCCATAAAGTGCGGGTGATGCTGGCCTTAATTCTTTCTTATGCCACGAACTATAAGCCTAATGCCGAACTGATGAGAATTTCCAGAAAATTAGTTAGCAAAGAAGAACATAATGACAGTCAAATTATAGGACATTTTCTTTTTATTACTAAAGAAATAGATGGGCCGAACTTCACTATTCCTTCATTTGCTATCAATATACAAAATTATTATCTGGAAATAGATAGTAATGAAATTTTACCACGCTCAATTTTTGAAAAAATTTGTAACCGCCTTAAATCTATTGCGTTTGCAAGGAAAATGAATTCTAATTAAAAAGCACTTACTAATTACTAATTGAAAATTTATATGCTTAAAAACACAGAAAATTCTTATGGCTTGATTGCAAAAATTTTGCACTGGTTAATTGCTCTTGCAATAATTATCCTAATTACTGTTGGGTTTTTTATGAGTTCTATGGATCCTTCTCCGGATAAATATGAATTGTACAATATACATAAAGCCTCAGGTGTGATGGTGTTAATGCTAGTGATCCTACGCCTGCTGTGGAGATTCTCCAACAAAATAGTACAACCACCTGCGGATTTACCGAATATCCTGAAGCTCGCAGCTAAATCAGGACATCTCATGCTCTATGTTTTCATGCTCCTAATGCCAATCAGCGGAGTTCTAATGTCCTATTTTGGCGGCCATGATGTATCGGTATTTGGGCTATTTGTAATTCCATCTGCTGACAAAGCTCCTCAAATAGCCGGCATGTTCCATCAAATTCATGTCCTTGGAATATGGGCTTTTATAGCAGTAATTGTATTACATATCAGTGCCGCACTATACCACCACTTCATCAGGCGTGATAATGTCCTAATAAGAATAATTAAGTAAGTACGATTTTTGTACAGCTTATAATTTAACTCCTTGCTGACAGGTAATAGCAAAAGGTTCATGTATTTCATAAAACGTACAAGCCAGTTGATATTAATTAACTGAATTTTCTTTACTTACGGGACTATAATCAATTAACGTAATAACTATTACCTCAACAGACAAAATTGATGAAATTCTACTCTATCAGCTTATTTATCATGCTAGCAATCGTAGCCAGCTTTGCGTACGTCGCACTTGCAGGCAACAAAGCATTGACTATAGAAGTACAAACTGCACAGGATTCACCTATTAAAAAAGCATTACTTGTGCTTGCCAGAGAAATGGAGAAAACTGCTGAAATTTATCAAACTACCAACCAAAAAGCTTATTGGGAGAATGAGGGGAAAAAATCATTTTATAAATTACTTCGCTCAAAAGGCTATTATTCTAGCACAATAAATGTTGAAATTACCAACAACAAAACAAACTCTATTATATTTCATATAAATAGCTGGCAACGTTACACAATAGATAATATTGTTATCAAACATGTAAGCAGCAGCAATAAAAATATTATCGTGCCAACTGCTGATAATCTTACGATTAAGACAGGACAATTTGCCATTGCTGAGAACATACTAAACGCTCAAAAAAAACTATTTAAATACATAGAAAATAATAATTGTCTTCTTTCTCTTAGCGTCTCCCATAAAGCAACCATTAACCATCTTGGTAACAAAGCAGATATTGTTTTTTTGATAGATGCAGGTCCTGCGGCAACCATTGAAAAAGTTGAATTTACGGGACTAAAAAAAGTCAATTCGGAATATGTTCGTAAATTAGTTAACCTTAAAAACGGCCAGTGCTTTCGAAATTCCTATATTACAAAATCCAGACAGTTGCTGCAAAAAAGCGGCCTGTTCGCCTCAACCTCACCTGATATTCCAACTAAAACTAATAAAGCCGGTTCTGTACCTGTTATTTTTAAACTCATTGAACGCAAAGCCAGAAGCCTCAAAGCTGGAGTAGGTTATGGCACAGATTTAGGCCCTGGAGCCACGCTGGGCTGGGAACATCGCAATTTCTTCGGCAATGGCGAAGAGGTGACTGTTAATCTATTTGCTAAACAGAAAGAACAACTACTTGAATTAAATTACTCAAAACCATTTTACAAACGTGATGACCAAACCTTAAAACTGAGTGTTGAACTTGAAAACAAAAAATCAAAAGCATTTGACAACAAGGAAGGATCCGTATCGGCCTTCCTGGAAAGAAAACTATCCGAAACCTGGACAGGTGGATTTGGAACACGTTTCTCTCAATCAAAAATTAAAGCAAAAGGTAAAAAAACTCAGTATTTCTCATTATTATCCACACCTTTATTTCTAGTTAATGATACACGAAATAATATATTAGATCCCAGCAAAGGTTATGAACTAAAAATAGAAGGAACACCCTATTTTAGTATACGCTCAAAAGAAAAACCTTTCTTCAAAACTCAAATATCCGGTTCAACATATTTTGCACTAGCGACAAAATTCAAACCTGTACTCGCAGTTCACGCAGCTACCGGTAATATTTTAGGGATAAAATCTGTTAAAGTTCCACATACTGAAAGATTTTACGTTGGAGGTAGCAACTCGCTGCGAGGCTATGCCTATCAACTAGCTGGGGAGCTTGACAAAAACAAACGCCCCTTGGGAGGAAGGTCTTTCCTTGAAACATCACTTGAACTACGTCTGAAACTTACAGACACTATTGGGATAGTAAGTTTTATAGATAGCGGCCTGGCATATAGTAATATCATACCACGCAGCAAACAAAAACTCTTACATGGCGCTGGGTTTGGTCTTAGATACATAACAGATTTTGGTCCGATTCGGGCAGATATTGGATTCCCTTTAAAGAGGCGTAAATTTATTGATGACGCTTTTCAGCTTTATTTTGGTATTGGGCAAGCATTTTAAGATAGTAGCAAACAATGAAAGGATTTCTAAAATTTTCGGCAATATTTCTTATCTTAGCTGGTGCTATTCTATTGCCTTTAAATCTTTGGTTAAAAACAGATGCTACCAAAGAAAAAATTGAACAATTAGTTAAAGAAATTATTACTGATAAACTGGGGTTGGAAGTCAGAATCGATGATTTAGTCCTCTCTCTACCATTAATCGCTGATGCAGGTACTATTACCCTCTACGATAAGAACAGTGAGGTATCAGTGATCAAAAATTTTCATGTTAATATTTTACCTTCACTCTTTTCTTTTTGGGAAGTCACTATCTGGTCAGTTTCAGCCAAAGAGATGCACCTTCTAAATTTCCCGACCATCAAAACCATAACTCAAAACAATACTGATAATTCAGGAAGTTTTTTTAACCCTGATATTCTCATTCGAGAAGTAGATATTGAAAAAATTATTCTGTATCCAAAACTTACTAATCAAAAGGAAGAAATTATTTTGAGCTTAAATTCTCACCTTGAATTTAATAGCAAAAAACAGCAGCTCAACTTTGCAACTATCAGTAATTGGCTATCTCCTGGGACAAATATACTGGGCAATAATTCACTTGAAATATCAGGACTCTATAATATAGAAAAAGATAAATTCAAGATAAATTCCTTAAAAATTCAATCTGATATAGTAGAAGCTGGCGGTCACTTTCTAATAGATAAGTCAAAAGATCAAATCACCGGTGAGTTAAAATACAGCACAACTATTTTGGAACCGCTTTTATCTGAAAATTGGGAAGGCACTAAAAGCAATGCATCCGGTACTGTCAAAATCACTGGGTCTGCAGGCAGACCAATAATTCAGACTTCCGGTAATATCACCATTGATTTTCCTGAAAATGACTATTTTCAATTCTTACCACTATCCTGGAGTAGTCATCTCATAATGTCGGGAGAAAATATCAGCGGCACAATAAAGCTAACACAAGGCGATGTTGAAGCCAATGGAGAAATTGGATACAACAATAAAAAATTATACCTGCAAAACCTGAAAGCAGTTGCTCCCAATTTTGTAAAAACAGCCAATCTGATTTTTGACCCAAACAGCTCTATCCTGACAGGTGTGGTGTCAGTTAATGATACAAACCTACAAGAACCAGCCAAATCTCTTCCATTTTTAAATAGCGGTGCAATACAACTAAGTGCTACCTACTCTTCGCCTGATAATAAAAAGCAACATATTGCTGTTAAAGGTCAAATCAAAAAGCTTGTAACTACGTTTGGCAATTGCGGCTTAATCGATATAGATATTAATTCCTCTGACTTATGGAATCTTAAATTATCAAAATCAAATATTAATTTCACGTCTTTGAATGTCAATGATTTTTCTCTACGTAATATAAAATTGAATGCCCATTCAGAAAAAGATTCTATGTATGTAAGCGGCTCAATTATCGCTAATCAGCCTTACCCTATTGATTTAAATTTTGTAAGCATTCTATCTCTATCACCAGAGCAGGAATTAAATGTAAATATTCATAATCTATCAGGAAAAATAGGGACTATCCCCATTAAAAACTCAGATGACATTTTATTTCAATATGGAGAAAAAACTACTCTTAAGCTGAATGATTTAAAAATTGGCGACGGGTTCATGAATGCTACTGCTCAATTTGCAAAGCAAGAAATGTCAGCTACAGCAAAGCTTGACACTCTGCCCCTGCACGTACTGCCTGATTTTCTTCCAGACAGTTTTAAGGATGCAGTAATTAGCGGTTCGATAAATTTGTCGGGTTCGTCTACCAAACCCCTTTTGAAAACGGATATTGGCATTACCAATATTTCTTTGCCCGATGCTAAAACTAAACTAGCTCTCAAACTTCTTGCTAACCTAAGCAACAATCAAACTAATATCACCGGTAATTTTTTAGAGAAGGAAGAAGATCTAGCCCTATTATCTGCCACATTACCAGGCAAATTTACCTTATCTCCATTTACATATAACATCAACGATCAAGCTGCCTTTAAAGCGACGCTCTCAACCATAAAAAGTTTTAATTTGCTCTCCCTGATCCCCTTGCCACCTGGCAATAATCTCAAAGGAAATGTAAAAGGAAATGTTATAGCAAGCGGTACTTTGAGCAACCCTGATTTTTCAGGAAGTCTGGAACTTACTAACGGCGAATATAACTACAAACAATATGGCATACAACTAAAAGACATTTCAAGCCAAATTACTGCAAATGGCTCGAAAATATCTTTTACCAAAATAATTGCAAATGATCGTTTTAACAATCCACTAAAAGGC
The DNA here is from genome assembly GCA_905479865.1 of uncultured Rickettsiaceae bacterium. Taxonomy (GTDB): domain Bacteria; phylum Pseudomonadota; class Alphaproteobacteria; order Rickettsiales; family Rickettsiaceae; genus Megaera_A. The sequence goes on from CAJQOD010000028.1 coordinate 13,186, forward strand.
TCAGGTACTACATTACTTAATAAAGACAAAAACTTCAATTTCACTGTACAAACAGATAAATTTAACCTAATGAACACTCCATATTTGCACGGCGAAGTAAAAGGAAACTTTATATTAAATGGTAATAAAGACAGCGCAACAGGCAAAGGAAAATTTGCTTTAGGGCCAATGGAGATTAAAATTCCTGAACATTTCCAACAGAATATCCCAGAGCTTCATATTGCGGAAATTATAGAAGAAGGCAAGAAAGCCGTCTATCAAAACGATACCCCCTATGAACTTAAACTAAATATTGCGCTTGAAACTGCAAAGCAGGTATATATTAGAGGCTGGGGAGTTGATAGCCTGCTCCAGGGTCAATTGCATGTAACAGGCTATGCGCATGACCCGCTTATCCATGGAACACTAAAATCCGTGCGTGGAAAATATCAGGAATTTGGTAGGTTATTGAATGTAAAAAAAGGAGTGCTTACCTTTGATGGACCAATCTCTCCTTCTCCATATCTTAATATAGTGGGTGTGGCCATAGAGGGTAGTAATGAAATCAGATTAATATTATCCGGATCAATTCAAAACCCGGATATAATTATCGACTCAACTCCGGCAATGAGTCAGGAAGAAGCCATGTCTATGCTCCTGTTTGGCAAAAACCCGGGAAACATCTCAACTTTCCAGGCTCTACAATTAGCCGATAGCGTCAGACGCCTTTCTGGCCATGGTGGGGGCTTTGACCCTCTGGGACTTGGAAGAAAAATTCTTGGTGTTGATGATATAAACTTCAAAAGCGACTCTAAAAATCCGGAAAACACTTCCGTAGGACTTGGCAAACACTTAACCGACAAAGTGTATTTTGAAGTGGAAAATGGCCGGCAAGAAGGTAGTGCTAAAACTAGAATCGAAGTACAGATAACGCCTAAAATTTCCATCGAAAATATTACAGAGCAGGAAGGCAACACTCATTTTGGTATAAATTGGAGATTTGACTATTAATACCTTTTAATGATAGCATGCTCACATAATTTGATTATTTTATACAAATATTATGACCGGTAAAGACCCCAATATTGAAAATGTTGACTTTGGCAGTGCCATATCCGAGCGCTATCTTTCTTATGCATTATCAACAATAATGTCAAGATCCCTGCCAGATGTACGCGATGGCCTCAAGCCTGTACATAGGCGTCTGCTTTATGCGATGCTAAAGCTAAAGCTTGATCCGAGTTCCGGTTATAAAAAATGTGCAAGAGTAGTTGGTGACGTAATTGGTAAATATCATCCACACGGTGATACGGCTGTTTATGATACGCTTGTACGCCTGGCACAAAGCTTTTCACTAAGATACCCCCTAATCGATGGACAAGGTAATTTTGGATCTGTAGACGGTGATAACGCAGCAGCAATGCGTTATACTGAATCAAAAATGACTGAAATCTGCACGTTGTTGATGCAGGATATCGACAAAGATACAGTCGATTTCCGCCCTACTTATGATGATTCTGATACTGAACCGGTATTAATGCCGGCACAGTTTCCAAATCTGCTGGCAAATGGTTCTGAAGGAATAGCTGTTGGTATGGCTACCAGTATTCCACCACATAATTTGCATGAACTATGCGATGCTTTAATTTACCTGGTCGACAATCAAAAAAACGCTGACTGTACTGATATACTAAAATTCATCAAGGGACCGGACTTTCCGACCGGTGGAACAATTATCGATAGCCAGGATGCTATCAATAACGCTTACAAAACCGGTAAGGGAAGTTTTAGAGTTAGAGCAAAATGGGAAAAAGAAAGTTTCAGCCATGGTTTGTATCAAATTGTAATAACTGAAATTCCTTATCAAGTTCAAAAATCAAGACTAATTGAACATATAGCTAATCTGCTTAAAGATAAAAAAATTCCACTGATTAGTAATATCAGAGATGAATCTGCGGAAGATATTAGAATTATTATTGAACCCAAGGTCAGGAATTGCTCTCCAGAAATGATTATGGAGTCATTATTTAAACTGACTAATTTGGAGTCCAGAGTGCATCTGAACATGAATGTTCTTAGTTCCAGTAATGTACCCAGAGTGATGAATATTCTTGAGGTGTTACAAGAATTTATTGCTCACAGGCAGAAAATAATATTACGCAAAACCAACTATCAAATTAGAAAAATAGACGACAGGCTAGAGATATTGCACGCTCTGAATATTGCCTATCTGAATATTGACGAAGTAATTCGAATCATCCGCGAAGAAGATCATCCAAAGCAAGAGATGATATCTAAATTCAAGATCAATGACGTGCAGGCAGAAGCAATCCTGAATATCAAACTGCGTGCGCTTCGAAAATTAGAAGAAGAACAAATCAATGCTGAACATCAAGAACTCACAAAACAACATGCCCAGTTGAGTAAAATTTTAAATGATCCAAAACAGCTTTGGAAAGTTGTTAAAAACGAACTCAAAATGGTGCAAAAAAGATTTGGCCAAGACACGGATATTGGCAAGCGGAAAACTACTTTTGAAGTAACAGAAGGAATTGCGCAAATCATTGATATTTCAGCCTTTATTGAAAAAGAACCTATCACTGTTATCTGTTCAAAGATGGGCTGGATACGCTCTATGAAAGGTCATAATCTGGATTTATCCGGCGTCAAATATAAAGAAGGTGACTCGCAAGGCCATGTCATTGAATCATATACTACTGACAATATTCTCATCTGCTCAACTGGCGGCAAATTCTTTACAGTTTTGGCAGATAACCTGATCAGAGGTAAAGGTCACGGTGAATCAATCAAAATAATAGTAGATATTGAAAACCATGATGTCGTAAATATTTTATCACACGAACCTGGCCGGAAAATACTCCTTGCTGCAAGTAATGGCAAAGGATTCATCGTAAGTAGTGATGATTTAATTGCTTCAACAAAAAACGGCAAGCAGGTAATGCACTTAAGCGGAGAGAATAAATGCATGATCTGTACACCAATTGATGGTGATATGGTAGCAGTAATTGGCACTAACCGCAAGCTCCTGGTATTTGCTCTTGATGAAATGCCGGAAATGAAGCGAGGCCAAGGGGTAACATTACAGAAATATCGTGATGCCAAACTAGGAGATGTAAAAACATTTAGCTCTAGTGAAGGTTTAAGCTGGAATCTTGGAACAAAAACACGCCTGGAAAAAGAGATTATGTCGTGGCGCGCAAAACGCGGTAGCATAGGAAAAATACCTCCAACCGGCTTTCCAAAGAATAATAAGTTTAGTTAGAACTGGTTGTGACTATATAATAACTCTTTTAAGCATGTATGTTAGGAACTTATGCGCCAGGTATATTATATAATTTCAATAGTTGGCTTGTTACTTATTCTTGGAATTTACCGGTTCTGGCCACCAATAATCTATTTTCTTTTCATTTTAATTCCATATATTCTTATTGGACTGCATGATATATTGTCAGTCAAACGCACCATCCTGAGAAATTACCCTGTAGTCGGTCATTTTCGTTATATGCTTGAATTTATCCGCCCGGAAATCCAGCAATATTTTATCGAATCAGATCGGGACGGTACTCCCTATTCCAGAGAAATACGCTCTTTAGTGTATCAAAAAGCCAAAGGCGTACGCGAAACCATTGCTTTTGGAACCAAAAATGATTTGACCAGTGTCGGTTATCAATTCTCTTACCACTCTCTTGCACCCAAACAGGTAAATACTGAAAACACCAGAGTCACTATCGGTGGTCCCGATTGTAAAAAACCATATAGTGCTTCCAGGCTAAATATATCCGGAATGAATTTTGGTGCCTTAAGTCCTAACGCCATAAGAGCCTTAAATAAAGGAGCTAATATCGGTAACTTTGCTCATAATACCGGCGAAGGTGGAATCAGTCCCTATCACCTGGAAGGTGGCGGTGACCTCATCTGGCAGATCGGTACAGGATATTTTGGCTGCCGAACTAAAGATGGTAAATTTAATGCTGATGCTTTTAAGGAGCAAGCTGTAACAGAAATTGTCAAAATGATAGAAATAAAACTGTCTCAAGGCGCAAAACCTGCGCATGGTGGCATATTACCGGCAATAAAAGTCACAGAAGAAATAGCCAAAATTCGCCTGCTTGAGATGGGCGTAGATGCTGTTTCACCACCAATGCACCCTGAATTTTCAACGCCTATTGGATTACTGGAATTTGTTGCAAAGCTACGCAAACTATCTGGAGGCAAGCCAGTAGGATTCAAACTATGTTTAGGTCATAGGGTTGAGTTTATGAGTATATGCAAGGCCATGATTAAAACTGGCATAAAGCCGGATTTTATAACGGTAGACGGCGCTGAAGGTGGCACGGGAGCTGCGCCGGTTACCTTCACTAACAGGCTTGGTACACCAATTAATGAAGCCATTAGCTTTGTTAATAATTGTCTGGTTGGAGCTAACCTTAGGGATAAAATTACGCTGATTGCAAGTGGAAAAATAGCCACCGGCTACGATATGGTTACAAAAATTGCACTAGGAGCTGACACATGCAATGCGGCAAGAGCCACGATGTTTGCACTGGGGTGCGTACAGTCTCTGCACTGCAACACTGACGCCTGTCCTACTGGTGTTGCAACGCAGAACAAGCGTCGCTGGTCTTCTTTAAACGTAAAAGATAAATCGGTTCGTGTTGCAAATTTTCAAAGAAGAACTGTGCACTCCTTCATGGAACTTGTTGGTGCTCTTGGCAAAGATGATCCAGATCAGCTGGATCCATCACATATCAGAAGATATGCAGATATCAGCACCAGTAAAAGCTATGCTGTTATTTACCCTCAGCTAGCAAAAGGCGAATTGCTTGCAAAAGATTCTTCCGGCATATATGTGGATTTATGGAAGAATGCAAGTGCTGAGAAATTTTAAAACAGCTGCCAATTCAACTGCAATAAAGTTTCTGTTGACCGTCACTATCTGTTTGCTTTAATCAATGAGAACAGCAAAAAACATCATTCCAGATGTAATTATAAATCTTGCATACGCATTTTTCTGTAAGGAGAATTTTTCGACCTAAAGCAAGCCTAACTATTTCAAATGTTATTTGAACAGCGATGTTAAAGGGTATAAAAAAAGGCGAGCCAACAACTGCTCACCTTTTATTTTTTATTTCGTGTGTAATAGAAATTAAACTACATTGACCAGCTTATAAGTTCTTTTTGTCAGGAACTCTACCCTACCTTCAGTCAATGCAAAAAGAGTATGATCTTTCCCCATTCCCACATTTTTTCCAGGACGAATTTTTGTACCACGTTGACGCACGATTATGTTACCAGGAATTACTCCTTGTCCGTCACCTTTCTTTGCTCCAAGTCTCCGGCCAGCCGAATCGCGGCCATTTCTGGAACTACCACCGGCTTTTTTGGTTGCCATAGATTCCTACTTATTTTTTTACAATATCCAATATTTTTAATTCCGTCAAATCCTGTCTGTGACCGGTTTTACGACGATAATTCTGACGTCTTTTCTTTTTGAAAACAATAATTTTATCATCTCTAAACTGACTGGTAATCTCTGCAGTCACTTTTGCCCCCTGAACAATAGGAGTGCCAATGAATGAGGCTTTTGAAGATTCTCCTAGCATCAACACTTGATCAAGTTCTACCTTACTACCTGGCTGACCTTCAATTTTTTCGACTTTTATTATGCTATTTCTTGCAACTTTATATTGCTTACCACCTGTTTTTACAACCGCAAACATATCAGCAAATTCTCATTAAACATTAAACAATCGCTACGTCAGTATATACTTAAAATGCATGAAGTCAATACTAAAACACCATAAATCTTAAACTGCGACAGGCCCTTCTGTACTACCATTAATAAATTGCTGCAGGTAAGGATTATCTGCGCTGTTCATTGCATTTATTGCTCCAGACCAGATAATTTGTCCATCATATAAAAATGCTACTTCCTTGGCTATTTTGCGTGCGCTTTGCATATCATGAGTAATGGTGATGGTAGTAGCACCAAGTTCATCCTGAATCTTAATTATTAAATCGTTGATTACGTTGGCCATGATAGGATCAAGACCAGTTGTCGGCTCATCGAAAAATATTACTTTTGGATTAGTACATATTGCTCTAGCCAGAGATACTCTTTTTTGCATACCACCTGATAATTCAGATGGGTACAGGTTGAGAATTCTATCTGTTAGACCAACTGAATGTAATTTTTCACTTGCAAGTTCCTTGATATCATTTCTATTTAAAGAGTGTAGTTTCTGTGCAAAAAACGTGATATTTTCCTGTACGGTAAGAGAGTCAAATAATGCTCCGGCCTGAAATAAATAGCCGCAATTTTCGAGCATTGCCAAACGTTCCTTGTTTGATAAGTTGATGGATTCTTTGTTATCATACAGAATGCTGCCAGAATCGGGAGTAAGAAGTCCGATCATCAGTTTAATCAGTACTGATTTTCCAGACCCGGATCCACCCAAAATCACCAGGGAACTATCTTTTTTGACCTCAAGATCTACACCTTTTAGTACTTGATGAGCACCAAATGATTTACGCAGTGATTTTACCTGAAATTTTAGAATATCTGTCATTAGCTAAAGAATAATTCAGTTATTAAATAGTTGCTTATTAAAATCATAATGGAAGAACTGACAACTGCTGCGGTAGTTGCCGAACCAACGCCTTTTGCTCCCTTATCAGAATAATAACCATGGTAGCAACTCATCATAGCTATTATAAAACCAAAAACTGCCGCTTTTATCAAACCGGAAATAACATCTATTGATTCCAAATATTCTACAGTATTAAGTATATAGTTGGTGCTATTAAATCCAAGCTTATGGGTGCTAACCAGATAGCCACCCATAACTCCAATAATATCTCCAACCAATACCAGGCACGGTAGCGTAATTACCGCCGCAAGCACACGCGGTACTACCAGATATTTGATTGGGTCGGTAGAAAGGGTAAAGAGCGCATCAATCTGTTCTGTAACGCGCATAGTACCAATTTCAGCAGCAATAGAAGCACCCACTCGCCCTGCTACCATAAGTCCGGCAAGTACAGGCCCAAGCTCACGTGTGATTGGTAGCACTACCACAGTTGCAATGGAACTCTCAGCAGAAAAGCGGGAAAAACCTGTATAGCTTTGAAGTGCAAGCACCGCACCAGAGAAAAAGGCGGTCATGGCCACTACCGGTAATGAAAAATAACCGATAATTATTAATTGCCTGAAGATTAATCCCAAATATAGAGGTCTTTTTGTCAGGCTAAAAATAATCCTGGATACAAATATCCCAAGCACACCAAGTTGTCTGGTGAAATTTATAGATCGATTTCCTAGATATTGAACGGCGGTAAGCATGTTTTTAAAACCCGATAACTATTAATAATCATCAATTATATATTCTTTCGTACCTATCGCCAAGCATAGTTAGAATTTCATAGCCATTTGTTCCACAAAGTTTAGCTATTTTATCTGGCGTACAATTGTCACCAATCACTTCAACGGGCGCGCCTAAGAAAACTTCATTACCTGGTATGTCTGAAACATCAATTGTTACCAAATCCATTGAAACTCTGCCAATTACCGGTGCTTTAAAGCCGTTAATATATACTTCGCCTTTATTACTAAAGGCTCTGGAAAAACCATCGGCATAACCAATGGGAATCGTGGCAATTGAGCAACTTTTATCGTGCATATTGGTGTGTGTACCATTATAGCCAACAGAGTTTCCCGGCAGCAGATTATGCAGCTGAATTATTGGGCATGAGAGCTTTATGGGATTTTTGATTATCGATTCCTTTAAATATGGTGTGGGATTTAAGCCGTATAGAGCTGCTCCCGGGCGAGTCAGGTCGAAATGATAATCTGTTCCTAAAAAGATACCGCTGGAGTTTGCCAGACTGCGTTTGATTCCACTGAACCTGGATATATATTTATGGAACATGGCAAGTTGATCGCGATTAGATGGACTCTCTATATCCTCTGCAGAAACTAAATGACTCATCACGCATAAAATATCCAATCTACATGTATCAGTATCCAGGTCAAGAACATCAATTTCAGATTTTGACATACCAAGCCGGTGCATACCGGTGTCCAGGTGAATAAAGCAAGGTAATTTCCTACTGAGACTGGAAGCATATTCCTGCCAAATTTCAATTTGGGCTAAATGGTTGAGAACCGGCACCAGACCATATTCCATAAAGGTTTCAACTTCATTTTTGTAAATACCATTAAACACATAGATATTGACATCAGAACCTAGTATTTTTCGTAAATCTATTCCTTCATCGCAAGATGATACAAAAAAATGTCTGCATCCGGAACTTTTTAAAATTGGTGCTATATGACAAGCTCCCAGACCATAAGCATTCGCTTTGATGGCAGCACCTACTTCAGAGTTTGGACATTTTCCAAGTAATTTGATATAATTCTCTTTTATTGTATGCAAGCTTATTTCTAAAGTGCATTTTGAATTATTCATCATTTATTATCTTGGTAATATTTAATAAGTTTATCCTTGATTTCCGGAATAACAAAAGCTGAAATGTCACCGTTCATACTGGCAATTTCTTTGACCAACCTTGATGAAATAAACTGATTTTTTTCAGAAGCCGGTAAGAAAATTGTCTCTATCGTTTCATCCAAACGTGCATTCATACAGGCCATTTGGAATTCATATTCGAAATCTGATACCGCGCGTAAGCCTCTGACAATAAAGTTAGCTCCAACCTCACTTGCAAATTTAACGAGCAAGCCATCAAACTGCATTACTTCAACGTTGGAAGCAATATCATATTTATCCAGATAAATCTTTGCCATGGCACATCTTTCATCTATCGAAAACATAGGATTCTTACCAATAGATGCGGAGATTGCCAAAACTAACGTATCAGTTATTCCGCTTGCTCTTGCAATAATATCAGCATGACCATTAGTGATCGGATCAAAAGTTCCCGGGTATATTCCGATTATTTTGTTTGCCATAAACTAAACTCAAATAATTTCTAACTGATAAAAACTATCAGATTGATTTATTTTCGCAAGTGTTACTAGATCTTTGCCAGTAAATATAGCCAATACTTAAACTTTATTCAAAACTTCTGTAAGTACTATCATTTCAATTCAGGGTATGTAATATAGATATTACGCACCCTGTTTTTGTTTGTAGCTATTTATTATTCCTGTAGTCTAAATTCAGCACAATCATGCTAAACTTAAGTTTTGAAGTAATTTAGCTAGCATGGCCAATGTCCCGAACAATGCTTATTCTTGGTATTATATTTACCATCTTATCGGTGTTTATCTCTTATTACGTAATTAATAAAACCCAAATGCAGGTGGATATATTGCGTAAGGAAATATCCATGCATGAGGATACAATTAATTCTTCCTGGAAACAACAACAAGAGATTGAACAACGACACGCGATCAGTATTATGCTATATGCACTTGTGATTGATCGAGATTTAGATGACCTTGCTCGCAAAGTTGCCAATAATTATGTGATCGATACGATGTCCTACCATAATATTTCAATAGATCAGAATGGTTATGGCGGAATCAAATTTCTGCCTGCAAAATTAAAAGACCTCAAGAGTAAAACTATAGATAACATTAATGATCTATATACAAAGAAATTGACTCTGGAGTCAGACATGATGGACATACAAAGAACCGGCGAAATCTATAAGGCTGTTGGTTTGCTTCTGCAGGTAATTGGGCTTATCCTGGTGCTATATTTTAAGCCCTAAGAAATAGGTGACGATACCACCGCTAATGATTAAATAGATCAACACCTGCTCTTTTCACCCACAAGCGCAAGCGAAGTAATCCAACTGAACATTTGAACATTCCGGTGGATGAATATTTTTCCAGAGTTGATATAATTGAAGTACTCAATATAAAACTTTAGGTATTCTGGCAATGATAAATGGATTGCCACACCCCTAAAAGGGGTTCGCAATGACGATGTTTTACTCCACGTCACTGCGAAAGAGCGCCAGCGATTGCGGCAGTCCATTTATCGTTGAAAATAGCTTAGCTTATGCTAGAAAAAAATCTATAACATCGCCAGCTAATTCGCCACAACCATGTTCAACCAAGCCATGCGCTAAAGCATCAATATCTGTTTCTGATAGTAAGCCAGATAGTGCTTTGTGATGATCGCTATGTTCGGCAAGATGTGCAAAAACTACTGATTTAAGTTCTTCGGGAGTATGATCAGAACCCGAATTATGCATAGTCCAATGTAACATTTGCGCATTTAGTGCAGGGTCACCTAACGGTACTAGTGCTTCTACTACTTCAGTACTCGACGTTGCATTAGCTATAGCAGTTGTTACAGCCGGCGGAATGTCTAACTTATTTATAGCTATGTAGGTCAGCATTACTAAATTGAGAGGAATATCAGTTTGAATCATTGATTCTGATTCCTTACAATCGCCTGAAGCTACCTTACTAACATCATCCTCAAGCACTGTAGGTACTACTACTGATGCTTCCTTTACTACTTCAGCTTTTAATTGTTCTTCTTGAGCCTCAAGTGCATCCTTTCTTTGTTCAAGATCAATTTTTTTCCTTACATCAAATGCAGCTCGCTCAACTTGGAACTTTTCTTCTCTAGCGCGAAAATCCTCTTCTTGTTGTTGCCACTCTTCTTCTTTTGCTTCTTTTGCGTTTCTCTTTTCAGCTTCCTGTCGTCTTGATGTACTGTTTGCTAGGGCTTTTAATGCATCTTGTTGTTTCTCTGGGATGTCTGTTTGTACAACTACAACAGCATTGTCTATAGACTGACCCCACTGATTAACTTGTTTACTTGCAGCGTTTAAAAGCCCACCGTGTTTTTTTGCACCACCTACCCATTTTTTAAACATAATTTTATCTCCTTAATTTTGACATTACATTAAATCTTTACTACAGCTATTCAAAATAACACATCCCGTATACAGTGCAAACAACTTTTGAACTCAAAAGGAATCTATTGCAATACTAATGTCTAATATTTCACGTATTGCAGAGGGTCTTTTGCTGTCTTGCCTTCGCGTATGCCAAAATGTAACTGCGGTTTTTTAACCTTGCCGGTACTGCCGACATAACCAACAACATCACCTTGCTTTATTGATGTTCCCTTTGACAAAATCATGTCCTCCAAATGCGCATAGGAAGTGACAATATTTTTGCGAGCAACTTTGATAAGCACCAGGTAGCCAAAAGTGGCATCATAATCTGCATAAATCACCTTGCCACCGGCAGCTGCAAGTATTTTTGTACCCTGTTTTGCTGCAATATTAATGCCTTTATTTTGACCATATTCCGTATTCTCACCAAATTTTGATATTACTTTGCCCTTCACAGGAGGTGTAAAATCAGGAGTTTGTGGTTTGGGAGCAGTTGGCAGCTGTTTTTGAGGCATATTCAATGCTGCCTTTTGATCAAAATCTTTAGCAACTTTTATTTTAATGATCTGAAATTCATCGAGATAATAAGGTGGATAAAGTTCATTGAGCATCGCAATTTCATCAACAGTTTGCTCATATTTAAGGGCAATCTCTTCTATAGTCTCGCCAACCTGAACTTCGTGATAAATAATTTTTCTATTGTTTTTAATCAGGCTTTCTGCCGGCACTACATAATCATCGTCATTATATGGGCTAATGATTTCAGATTGTGTTGGCAGGACAGTACCCCTGGAAATTATCTCTCCCTCATCACTAATTGTCGGAATCGTTGCACCGCTACTTAGATTCGAATTTTTATGGTGATATTCAATGGGTGCAGGTGCCTTGGTTACAGCGCAGCCTACCAGGATGAATGCCAAAAGGATAAAAAAACTACAGTTTCTCATGTCGCGTAGATAATCTTTGTATCAATTTATTATGCAATAAGTTAACGCTATTATATAATAATCGCTAGTGTTTTTTTATATAAAAAGGTTTTTTTATGCAAAATTATGATTTAGCAATTGCAAGTGATCATGCCGGCGTCAACTTGAAAGCCAAGATTATCAAGTTTCTAAAGAAAAAAGGCATAAAAACCTTGGATCTTGGTTCGAGCGGCGAGGAAAGGGTGGATTATCCTGACTATGCCAACAATATGATAGAAGAAATTATTGAAGAATCCGTACCGCAAGGGATTCTGATATGTGGCACCGGAATAGGTATGTCAATTGCTGCGAATCGTAGTTCCGCTATCAGAGCTGCCCTATGTGTTACGGAAGCTATGGCCGAGTATGGACGTCTGCATAATGATGCTAATGTACTGGTACTGGGTAGCAAACTGGTCGATGACGCAACTTCACTCAAAATGGTTGACAAGTTTTTAAATACGAAATTCGAAGGAGGAAGGCATTCACGCCGTTTAGCCAAAATCCGCTAATTAGACTGTTGCAAGATATGTTCAATAGATTGCTTCGCTTACGCTCGCAATGACAGTGTTTTGGGATACACAGATGCACTTGATTCTTAAAAAATTTGTCATTGCGAGCGTAAGCGAAGCAATCTATTTGTCCTTTGAGATTAAAAAAACCTGAGCTCTGAGTTCGAGTTAGTTATAGATATCTATACTTAAAGCTTTATTTATATACATGAAATTTTTAGGACTTTAGAACAGTATTCAAGGTTTTGATAAGCCAGATTCTGCATAAACTACATTAGGTCACCCACATTAGCCAGAAATAGCTTGGCTCGGTGAGAATTTGGTTTACTAAAAAATTCATCAGCCGGTTGATCTGCAAGCACCAAACCTTTATCCATAAAAATTATCCGATCAGCAATTACCCTTGCAAACTTTATATGGTGAGTAATAACTACCATAGTCATCTGATTCTTCAAATCATTGATAATTTCGATAATATCTTTTACCACTTCCGGATCAAGCGCAGAGGTTGGTTCATCAAACAGCATGGTTTCAGGATCCATCATCAGTGCCCTACAAATCGCTGCTCTTTGCTTCTGTCCACCAGAAAGATCAAGTGGCGCAGCATCAATTTTCTCTAATATACTAAATTTCTCAAGTAATTTACGTGCTTTTTTTTCGGTTTCAATTTTACTTCTACTCAGTACGTTCTGCGGACCATATACCAAATTATCCAATACAGACATGTGAGGAAAAAGATTAAATTGCTGAAAAACCATACCAATCTTAAAACACAACCTGCCTCTATTACGTCTGGTTAATTTCTTGCCATCGATCACTACATTGCCACTGGTTGGGTTCTCCAGGTTATTGATACAGCGAAGCAGGGTTGATTTACCGCTCCCGGAAGAGCCGATAATAACGACGGTTTCTCTTTTATCAAAAGTCAGATTAACATCTTTGATCGCAACATGATCGTCGAATTTCTTCGTCACGTTCTCAAGAACTATCATAATGCTAACCTTTTTTCCAAAACCATTGCAAAACTA
>CAJQOD010000029.1 GCA_905479865.1 uncultured Rickettsiaceae bacterium
TATATAAATCAGGGCTATTAACAGAAATACTGAGCCGAAAAACGTATATAGAAAGAATTTCACAGCAGCATAAACCCTATTTTCACCACCCCAAATACCAATTATCAAGTACATTGGAATTAGTATGACTTCAAAAAACCCATAAAATAGAAGCAAATTCAGTGCAGAAAATGCGCCAATACAAAATGATTCAAGAAGCAGAAAACACAGTAAAAATTCTTTTATGTTTTTCTTGATGGTAAACAAACTAGCTACGATACAGATCAATGTCAGCAATGCAGTTAAGAAAATAAAGTAAACTGACAGACCGTCTACGCCTACATAGAACTCAAGACCAATAGAATCTACCCAGTGATAGCGTTCTACAAACTGAAAATCTGAAATATCAGCATCAAAACTGGCAAGTAAATATGTTGTCGAAATAAGAGTCAGTGCTGATGCCAGAATTGCCACATACATGGCATATATTTGCTTTCGAGGTGACTTACTGTGACTGATAAAGAGCGTAATATATACAGCACTAAATAGCGGCAATAAAATACTGATTGATAAAATTGGCAACTCCAACATTTATATACCCCATGCTACATGTAAATATTGCGCTACAAAAATCGTAATGCACACTACTACTGCAAAGATGATATAGAATGCATAATTAAATATATAGCCCGTTTGAATCTGGCACATACACCAGCTGAATCCTTTGGTGGTAATACCAAAGCCATTTGGACCGAATCTATCAATAATTTTCGTATCAAATATACGCGCCAAACAACTTAAATACCGGACAGGCATAACAAACAACTTATCAAAAGCTTCATCGAAGAAAAATTTATGCTTCAATACGCAATAAACAAACTTCATTCTGCCGGCAATAGCATCAGACATTTTACCTTTATACACATAAACACCGAACATCATGCCAACTGCTCCAATGATAAACGGTAATAATTGTATGCCAAGTGCGACATGATGATCCTGATTGCTGACATGTAAATTAAATATGCTACCAGAGAAAAATCCATACGGGTTACTAATGCTGAGAATATAGTAACCGATCATACCCGCAAACAGAGTGCCTGCAACCAGCACTAATAGCGGTATATTCATAATTTTTGGCGATTCATGCACCTGCTCAAAAATATCTTTACCAAGCTTGGTTTTCCCGTGAAATGTTAGCATTATTATTTTCAGTGAATAAATGGCAGTCAAGATTGCTGCCATAATACCAAGTATAAAGGCAAAATTACCAACGCCACCAGCTATGTAAGCAGATTCAAGAACCAGGTCTTTCGAATAAAAACCGGCAAACGGGAATATACCAATAATAGCCAAAGAACCCATCCAGAAATTTGCATAGGTGATCGGCATTTTGGTTCTAAGTCCACCCATCTTAAATACATCCTGCTGATGACAGGCATGAATCACACTACCGGCTGATAAGAATAATAATGCCTTAAAGAAACCATGCGTCACCAGGTGAAAGATACCAGCCTGATAGGCAGATACACCGCAGGCAAAGAACATATAACCTAATTGCGAACAAGTTGAATAAGCAATGATTTTTTTGATATCCGTCTGCGCAATGGCAACAAGTGCTGCAAACAGACAGGTAACAGCCCCAACAACAGTAATTATCTGTAGTACTGATGGACTATATTCAAACATGAATGAACATCTGGCAACCAGAAACACACCTGCTGTCACCATAGTTGCTGCGTGAATTAAGGCCGATACCGGGGTTGGTCCTTCCATCGCATCCGGAAGCCATACATGCATTCCTATCTGCGCTGACTTACCCATACACCCAAAAAATAGCATCAAACAAATAATATCCAAAATGACAAACTCAGTATCAAATATATGTAATGTTGCATTGGATAAATTCTCAGATAACGCAAATACATGCTCAAAATCTACGCTTCCTGTATATATGATAATCATCACAATACCGATAATAAAGGCAAAATCACCGACTCTGTTAACAATAAATGCCTTGATAGCTGCCTCATTGGCAGATTCTTTCTGGTAATAATAACCAATCAGCAAATATGAGCATAAACCAACGCCTTCCCAGCCAAAAAAAAGCTGCAGGAAATTATCAGCCGACACTAGCGAAAGCATAAAGAACGTAAATAAGGACAGATACGCAAGAAATTTTGGTAAATTCCTGTCATCGGCCATGTACCCAAGCGAATATATATGCACCACCGCTGATACTGTTGTTACAAGCAGGAACATAATAGCCGTCAATTGATCAACATATATGGCCCAATTGGCGCTCAGTGAGTCAATACTGATCCAGCTTGCTATCACCACATACAGAGTATCCTGCTCAATCCCTGCTTGTATGAATATTACGACAGCACAGATTGCCGCAAGCACAATAGAACCACTCGAAATCTGACCGGCAAGCCTGTTGCTGAATTTCTTGCAAAATATACCATTAGCTACAGCAGAAATTAGTGGCAGGAATATAATCAATTTAAGCACAAATTCTATATATTATCCCCTCATCTGGTTAATATCCTCAATTTCAATTGAGCCACGATTTCGGAAATATAACACCAATATCGCCAGGCCAATAGAAATTTCAGCAGCTGCAATTGACAATATTATAATACTGAATACTTGTCCTACAATGTCCTGCAAATGCACCGAAAATGCAACAAAATTAAGATTCACGGCAAGCAGCATCAGCTCCACTGACATCAAAATCGTTATCACATTTTTGCGATTCATAAACAGCCCTGTCACCCCAATTGAAAATAACAACGAGGAGAGAATTAAATAATGTTCTAAAGAAATTTCGTTAATCGTCATAATTCAAATTATCCAATCCTGATTTTCCATCTATTTTAGCCATTAATAAACTGTTGTCTTTGCTGTGCTTTAACTGCTCGGCTACCTTCTGTCTTCTAACTCCCGGCCTTAAACGTAATGTCAGCGCAATACTTGCAACCATAGCAACAAACAAAATCACTCCCGCCGTCTGGAACGGTAATATAAACTCTGTATATAACACACGTCCTATCGCATAAGCATTTCCAACTTCAGGTGCTATGGCAAATGCATAACTGCTAGTGGGTACTATTACCTTTGTACCCAGCAAAACAATGACCACCAAATCCATGAACAAAAAAAATGCCAGCATAAAAGCGACATTCATATCCGCACCTATTCTACCCTTAAATTCCGAGAAATTTATGTCTAGCATCATAACTACAAACAGGAATAGAACTGCTACAGCACCAACATATATTATGATCAGCATCATTGCCAGGAACTCAGCACCCATCAGCACCATAAGCCCGGCACCGTTACAGAATGTAAATATAAGCCACAGCACAGCATGCACAGGATTACGGCTAGTAATAACCATAATACTGCTAAACACCATCAATGCTGCGAATCCATAGAAAAACAATGCCATATTTTTTACCTGTACGGATAATCATCTTTTAGCTTTTTGGCCAGTTCCTGTTCCCACATATCACCATTTTTGAGTAATCTGTCCTTATCGTATAGAAGCTCTTCATGGGTCTCGGTGGCAAACTCAAAGTTTGGGCCTTCGACAATTGCATCTACCGGACATGCTTCCTGGCACAATCCGCAATATATGCATTTTGTCATATCAATATCATATCTGGTAGTACGCCGACTGCCATCGCTGCGTTCTTCTGCCTCAATCAAAATAGCCTGAGCCGGACAAATTGCTTCGCATAATTTACAGGCAATGCAACGCTCTTCACCATTTTCATAACGGCGCAAAGCGTGTTCTCCTTTAAAACGTGGGCTTATAGGACTTTTTTCGTAAGGATAATTAATCGTAACTTTCGGCTTAAACAAATATTTCAAAGTCAGAGCCATACCAACCAATATTTCGTAGAGTAAAAAAGTTTTTATATATTTCATCATTGCTTCTACCTGCCTCACCCTGGTAGATTATCAGTTAACATCAATAAAGATGCCACCAAAACCACCCAGAATAATGTCAAAGGCAAGAATACTTTCCAACCGATGCGCATTAACTGATCATACCTGTAACGTGGCAAGGTTGCCCGCAGCCACAAAAATACGAATAATAAAAATGCTACTTTAGAAACAAACCAGAAAAAACCCGGTATTACTTCCAAAAAACCAATATTAAATGGCGGCAAGTATCCGCCCATGAAGAAAGTCACCGTAATACCGCTGACTAAAATCATGTTGGCATATTCTCCAAGGAAAAATAATGCAAAACTCATTGAGGAATATTCGACATTATACCCGGCAACCAGCTCAGCTTCAGCTTCCGGCAAATCAAACGGCAAACGATTAGTTTCCGCCAGAACAGAAATAAAGAATATCACCGCCATTGGTGCAAGTAGCAGCTGAATCCAGAATGGCATGGTTCTTTGATACTCAACAATCTCAGTTAAATTCAATGTTCCAGTTACAAGTAGCACGGTAACTATCACCAAACCCATTGACACTTCATAAGATATCATCTGAGCTGATGACCTAATCGCCCCTAGAAATGCATATTTTGAATTACTCGCCCAACCAGCCATAATAATTCCATAAACACCAAGAGAAGATACAGCCAGAATATATAGCACACCCACATTAATATCAGCTAGCACTAACCCTTTAGCAAATGGAATTACTGCCCAACCGATAAGGCTTAAAACAAAGGTGATCATCGGCGCAATTATAAACACCACTTTACTTGCATTTGTCGGTATTATTATCTCTTTAAACATCAGTTTCACGGCATCGGCTATTGGCTGCAGGAGACCCATCGGACCTACTACATTTGGCCCTCTGCGCATTTGCATCAAACCAATCACCCGGCGCTCAGCATAAGTCAGGTATGCCACGCATAGAAGCAGGGGCAAAGTAATTAACAAAATTTTAGCCGCTATAAACAGAATCGGAAGTCCATATTCCATAAACAAATCCATCATATAGCGACCTCTTGCGTATTTTGCGCCTGCACACATTTTGCCATAGTCACTGAGGCTCTACTAATTGGATCTGTCATATAATAATTTACAGAAACTTTGGTAATTGGCTTTTTCAAAAGCTTGGCATTAGACCTGAAAGCAATAAAATTTGCTGGAATAATTTCATCTATATTTGCAAAAATTGCGTTTTCTTTTGCCATAAGCTCGCGTACTTCAGATAAACTACTTGCTGACATTGCAATATCTAGCTCTTTAGCTAAATGCGTAATAATATCCCAACTCTCTTTAGCCAGGCCAGGAGGCGGCACCACAGCACGCGCATATTGAGGTCGCCCTTCCATATTGACAAAAATACCATCCTGCTCTGTATATGCAGCTTCAGGCAGGATAACATCCGCACGTGCTGCTGCTGCGTCACCATGATGTCCCTGATAGACCACAAAACAATCTTCACCAATCAGGCTCATGTCAAAATCATCAGCACCAAGCAGGTAAAGCATACGTACCGTGCCATCTCGGGATTGCTTTAAAATATCTGCCGTACCATTGCCAAACTTACCGTAATAGAATCCAACATCAAGACCGCCCACCGCTGATGCATGATTGTGCAAAATATTAAAACCATTCCAATTGGCATTTACTATATTGTATTTTTCTACTATCGCATGCACTAAAGCTAATATACTGTGTCCATCTGATCTGGAAAGAACCCCATCACCAACAATAATCACAGGACGTTCAGCTTTTTTCAAATGCTTCACAAAATCTCCTTTTCCCGCTAGAATATCTTCCAGCAAAGAAACATCGTCTCCAAGTTCATCTATATCATAAGTCTGCTCATCAGCCGCGCCAACTCTTGCCACTCGCATATCACCTGATCGCACCATCTTACCAATTCTTGCATTTAAAACCGGAGATGCCTGCCGCAGGTCTGCTCCTATTAATAAACATAAATCTGCTTTTGCAACATTTGCAATACCGGTGTTAAATAGATAATTACTTCTGCTTGATACATCGAATTTATAACCAAACTGATTCGCATCAGTTTTATCAGAACCAAGATTTGAAAGTAACTTCCTGAGTAAAAACATGGATTCAGTACATGCTGTACTTCCGGCTATCGCAGCGATCTCTTCGCCTTTTATTGAACCCACGTTTTTAACAATAGACGAAATAGCCCTATCCCAACCAGCTTCGACAAGCCTGCCATCTTTCTTAATATATGGCCTATCTAACCTCTGAACTTTCAAACCATCATAAGAAAACCTGGCCTTATCAGAAATCCACTCCTCATTAATATCTTCATTTAACTTAGGCAAAATTCGCATTACCTCAAGTCCGCTTGAATCAATGCGTATATTCGAGCCAAGCGCATCCATCACATCTATTGATTCAGTTTTCTCAAGCTCCCAGCTTCTCGCATTAAATGCATAAGGCTTCGAGGTCAACGCTCCGACCGGGCAAAGATCAATAATATTGCCTGAAAGCTCGGAAGTCAGAGTTTTCTCCAGATAACTCGTAATCTCCATATTCTCACCGCGGCCAATTGCTCCAATTTCAGGAACGCCTGCAACTTCCGTTGCAAAACGGATACAACGCGTGCAATGAATACATCTGGTCATCTGAGTTTTAACCAATGGCCCCAGATTTTTATCCTTTACAGCTCTTTTATTTTCCAGGTAACGACTACCACCCTTGCCATATTTAAAGGCTTGATCCTGCAGATCACACTCACCACCTTGATCACAAATCGGGCAATCCAGCGGATGATTGACTAGCAGGAATTCCATCACACCTTCCCTAGCTTTCTGTACCTCAGCTGTATTAGTCTTAATAACCATTCCCTCAGCTACCTGCATCGCACAAGAGGCAATCGGCTTTGGTGATCTTTCCATTTGTACCAGGCACATCCGACAGTTACCTGCTATTTGCAAGCGTTCATGAAAGCAAAAATGCGGTATTTCTATCCCGGCATACTCGCAGGCTTGCATCACTGTAAGGCCGTCTTCAACTTCAATTTCTCTATCGTCAATAGTTAGTTTCGGCATGTGTTATACATACTTGGCTTTTTGGTTACATAACAAATATCATAGCCAACGACTGCCGGAAAACCAACGTTTTTTTTTGACATCTTCTCATTTCTCCTCCTCCTATTTCGTTATACTTGACAAAAATAATACTTGAGCTAGCATTGCAGGCAGAAAGCTGGCATTAGCAACTTTAAACAACAAGCCAAGCGGCAACACTTAAATATCAGATATAAAACTAAATAAAATGTCATCACAAAATTGCAAAAGAGTTCTATTAAAAGTTTCGGGAGAAGCCCTGATGGGCGACAAAAATTTCGGTCATGATGTTGATACCTTACGAGCTATAGCCGAAGACATAAAAGAAGTATGCGACCTTGGCATACAGGTCTGCGTCGTCGTTGGAGGCGGAAATATTTATCGTGGCATAGATGCTTCTATGCTCGGCATCGAAAGAGCTGCAGCAGATTATATGGGAATGTTGGCAACTGTCATCAATGCTATTGCTCTGCAAAGCGTGATGGAAAAAAACGGTATCTATACAAGAGTACAATCCGCAATTCCCATGACTAGTATATGCGAGCCTTTTATTAGACGCAAAGCCAGAAGACATATGCAGAAAGACCGGGTGGTAATATTTGCAGCCGGAATTGGCAACCCATTTTTTACAACCGACAGTGCTGCCGTGCTGCGGGCAATCGAAATGAACTGCGACTATTTATTCAAAGGTACCAATGTTGATGGAGTCTATGACACAGACCCCAAAGAAAATACGAATGCTGTTAAATATGATGAAATTACATATACTGACGTGCTTAAAGATAATTTAAAAGTCATGGATATGGCTGCAATAGCAGTTGCCAGAGAAAACAACTTACCAATTAAGGTTTTTTCGATAAAAAAACGGGGTAATTTTGCTAAAGTGGTGCAAGATCAGGGAGAATTTACAATTATAAGATGAAATTAATGGATCAGGAGCAAAAAAAAATGTTAACAGAAAAAATGAACAAGGCTTTAGCCGTCCTGGACAAGGAGTTTAGCGGCCT
This sequence comes from uncultured Rickettsiaceae bacterium, assembly GCA_905479865.1. Taxonomy (GTDB): domain Bacteria; phylum Pseudomonadota; class Alphaproteobacteria; order Rickettsiales; family Rickettsiaceae; genus Megaera_A. The sequence goes on from CAJQOD010000029.1 coordinate 8,023, forward strand.
TCGAACCGGCAGAGCATCTGCGAACCTGCTAGACCCAGTTGTTATTGAAGCATACGGCAGCAAGATGCCTTTATCTCAGGTTGGCACGGTATCTACACCTGATGCAAAAACCATAACTGTGCAAGTGTGGGACAAGGAAATGGTTAAAACTGTCGAAAAAGCTATTACAGATGCTAATCTGGGTCTAAACCCAAGTTCAGATGGTCAATTAATTCGTATGAATCTGCCAGCACTTAGCGAAGAACGCAGAAAAGAACTGGTAAAACTTGCCCATAAATATGGTGAAAATACAAAAATCGCTCTTCGCAATATCCGAAGAGATGGTATGGATATTTTAAAAAAAATGGAAAAAGATAATGACATCTCTAAGGACCAGCACCATGACCATGCAGACGAAATCCAAAAACTGACTGATGAATTTATCAGCAAAATCGATGGCACTGTAAAATCCAAGGAAGAAGAAATCCTGACTATTTAATACAACTAGATATGGAGAAACCAACTAATATAGTCTTGGCAAAAATATTCGATTCATATCCGGCAAAGTTTAAAACCAAACTTTTGTTCTTACATAAACTAATAATAGATGTCGCTGCCAATACAGAAAAAGTTGGGAAAATCGAAGAAACTCTAAAATGGGGAGAACCCAGCTACGTTACATCACAGACAAAAAGCGGCAGCACTATTCGAATTGCCTGGAATAAATCAGCACCAAATGAATATGCCGTTTACTTTAACTGTAGGACAAATTTAGTGAGTACCTTTAAAGAAACCTACGGTGATTTATTTAAATATGGCGGCAATAGAAGTATCATTTTTTACGAAAAAGATGAAATTCCAGTTAAAGAACTATCCAGCTGCATTGCGATGGCATTGACTTATCATTTGAATAAAGGAAATTAGCTACTTACCGACAATCTTTCAACTGGTTGATCATCTTTAAATATTTGGTATAAAACAGATCCCGTGACATATTATCACCAACTGTCCAGTTCTCAGACTCGATCTGAATGATCTTCTTGTTAAATTTTTTGTATGTAGCAGAATCTTGAGTGCTATCAATCACAATACATTGAAGCCGATCCGTATTCAAAATATGTTCCAGATTCTCAAAATCTCTTAGACTCGAGTTTGCTCTCTGATATAACTTAATAATTCTTGCATCCATTCCCGCAAAAAAATGTTCAAAACTGTCGCTTAAAATTACCAATTCATTGATTGATTTAAGCTCATGCTGCTTTAACTTCGTAAGAGAAGTGATTTTAGCTTTTGCCTTATTTTTATTTGATAAAATTATATCTTCAAGCTCTGGAAAGTATTTTAACAGGATATTGGCAAGCTCTTCCTGAAAGGCAAGAACATTCTTTAGATCCAACCAAAAATGCCAGTTTTTCTGTCCATTTTCATCTAAAAAATTAACCGAATTCAATTCACTGATTTTTACTGTTTTATCCTGGAATTTAGAAAAGAGTTTGCCTGCAAAGCCATCAAAGCTATCATCAATAAAAATGAGCATTTGCGAATCGGCAATTTTATCTTTATCGCTAGGACGCATCTGATAATGATGTGGACAGCCGGCAGATACATCAATTGCCACCACTTTAACTGTGCCATCTACTAGCATAGATACAATACTGGCAATCGGTGTGATGCTGGTAACAATTTTAGGCTGCCCGCTTAAAGCTGTATTGGCAAACAACATCAATATCAGTAATAATATTTTATTTTTCACTATTTTTTATCAGATTAATCAACTCAAGACGGTCGAGCGTAAACTCGCTCTCTATCCATTTTTTTTGCATTAAGTCAAGCATCTTACCCATCTCTTGGCCACTATATCCTAACACTAAAAGATCCTTTCCACTTACAGGAAAGCTGGGTAATCTCAATTTATTTAATTTATTATATAGTTTTTGAATAAATGCATTGTCACTGAATATCAGAGATGCGTAAATAAAATACCACACATACATTCTCTCTTCAAGCCAAATACTTTTGAGCCTGGTTGCAATCATTATGGTATCATCAATATTCTTAAGCTCAAGAATTTTTATAATCAATCTGGCTTCGGCTCTGGAGAACTTTAACTCTAGCAACTTATTAAGCGAAATATCATCTACATGCGTAAACATCATCGAATAAATAACCGGCAACTCAAGCTCTACGCCGAAAGAACCGGCTATATCTAATGCCCTGATATGCAAATACTTATCATATTTTTTAATTGGCAATATCTGCTCTAAAATACCAGAGTCGAACATCGCAAATAACATCTCTGGACTTTTTGGCAAAAGTAGCAATGAATCCAGCTCTGCTTTAATACGCTCCTTTGAAAGCTTTACCAATTTATCCTTGTTAGCTATACAAGCTGCTAAACCTTTTGCATCTATTGACTTGGCATAACGACACGAAAACCTGAAAAACCTGAGTATTCGTAAATAATCTTCCCGAATTCTCTGCTTGGCATCACCTATAAAAACTACTTTGCCAGCCTTAAGATCTTCAATACCGCCAAAATAATCATAGATTACATGTGTGATCGGACAATAGCTAAGAGCATTAATGGTAAAATCCCTACGCGCTGCATCCTCAGCAAAATCAAGCGAGTACGCAACACTAGCATGCCGTCCATCGCAATCAAGATCTCGGCGAAGAGTTGTTATCTCAAACGACTCACCTTTTAGAATAGCAGTAACAGTGCCAAATCTTATACCCGTTGGAATAACCTTGATATTATGCGAGCTAAGTAGCTTTGTCACCTGATCCGGCGTTAAGTCAGTCGCAATGTCTACATCTGAACCAGGCACGCCCATAAGCGTATCTCTTACCACTCCACCAACAAGGCGTGCCTGCCCGCCTGATGATTGCAAGAGCTTTATAACGGTCAGAAAATTTTTAGAATTAATTTCCAGATATTGCTCCAACATCACCATACATTACTATTTAACCCAAACCGATACGCCATACTGTAAGCAAAATATTAAACCCTGTTATTTACTTAAAAGCCTCAAGAAGCTGTTTATTGCTAGGCTCGACATTATATCTGAAAACTTACTCCATGGCAAATAGAGGTAATGCCCGAGTTGTTAGTGATAGAGAAAACTTCACCGACAATATCTCAGCAACGACAAGAGAGGCAAGATAACAGATAAGCTTATTCCTTCTACAAAGGCAATACGAAACGGAATCTTGCACCTTTGCCCGTATTCTCGGCCTTGATCATACCGCCATGTGCTTCAATGGCTGCCTTGCATAAGGCAAGACCAACTCCACGTCCTTCAGCCTGTGATTCAGTGTTGGATGCCATCCTAAAGGCTGAAAAGATATCATAAAGCTCTGTGTGCGGTATTGGCTCACCTTCGTTGGTAATAACAAAAACTGCAACATTCTGCTGTTTCGTTACGCTGATTTTAATGACACCTTTTTCACTAAAGGTAATTGCATTAATCACCAGATTATCGACTGTCTGGCGAATATAGTTCGGGTCAACATCGATAAGCAGATTCTGTGCTATCGATAATTCAAAATCTATTTTTTTCTTTTGCAGGTAAATATTACGGCAGGTTTTAATGCGTTCTTCCACCAATACACCAAGATTCACTGTCTTCTTCTGTAATGCGATTGTTCTGGCATTTAGAGTAGCTAAATCAAGCATATTCAGAATCATGCTCGATAGACGGGTTGAGTTTTTTAAAACTTCATCAGAAAGCTCCTTTAACTGGTCTTTGCTATATTTCTCTAAGCCTTCATTTAACATCTCGGCAAAGTTCACTACATTACCTATAGGCAGGCGCAGTTCGTGATTAACGTTATTTAAAATCTTCTGAGCTGTTGACCCGAGACGATGGATTTCCTTTTCCTGATCGCTGATGCGCTGGCTGTAATGGACAACATTTTCATTTAGGTTTGTTACTTCATAGCCTAAATGAGTAACTTCCGTTTCCAGAGTACCGACCTTCTGTTCAGTGGCTTCCAGGTGTTCCTGTTTGGGTTTGAGGAAGATAACAAGCACAGCCCCAATTAGTACAAGGCTATACATAAAAATGAATTGTGGAGAGCCAATTTCAATATTAAGATGATCTATTTCTCTGTAATATTTGAATAATTCTACGCTTGCATAAAAGCCTACGACGATCATGCCGATCGCCAATTTCCAACCGGCAAGTATTATTATAAGTATTGTATTAGCCGTGAATATAACAAACTGTAATTGATTAAAATTACTTACCATTACAAAAAAAGCGCTAAAAAGGACCAGCATATAAAACACAGCTGGATTCCACCATACCTGTACAATACGTTCTTTGATCTTTTTCTGTACACTTAGCGGCCATACCGGATACATTGCCAGCATTGTACCGGTAATCATCATAATTTGGTAAATAACCAACACTATCTTGCCATTTACGTTCAACAACTCTACTTGAGTAGAATACATGGTGGTAATAGTGCATATTATGCAATAAATCCCAAAACCCATATAGGTTAGGTCATTACTGGGGGAATATTTCTTACAGAAATCAAAAAAGTTAAACTCTTTAAGTTTTTTAAAAAACTTTGTCTTATTACCAGTTTTTTTAACATTCGTTTCATCTGAATATTTTTTATCTTTGACACCAACCTAGCCGCCTGGCTGCCGAAGCAGGTAATGACTGCCAAATAAGAATATAACATTTGCCAGCATACCAAATATAATTGGGTCGGTTTTTATAGAAAAAATCTTCCACAAAATTACGGTGCCAAACCCAGCACTCATAGCAATCAAGACGGATTGTTTGGTGCTACGGAATCCTAATATAGTAAATATCAATGGAACTGTTACCACTGGCATGTAGAAACTATTAGCAGACAATATTATAGATAACAAATCCTTACTAGTTAAGGCCAGTATAATACCTCCAATGCCTAACAGAAAAGAAAAAAACTTTGCCAAAAATAATTCCCTGTTCACTCTCATCTTTAACTGTGTACATATATCATGTGAGAATAAAACAGAGGAAATATTCATATTGGAATCTGCTGTTGACATGGCCATTGCTATTACACCTATAATCAGCAAACCTTTTAATCCGGTATAGGTATAATTATCTATTATAAACCCAAGAAGCTGATTGGAATCAATGTCTGGATTTATATTAAAAATAAGAAATGGAATCCACGCAATTGCAACTTTTATTAGAATTAATAAAGCGGCTGAAATAACGCAGGCTTTTTTTATTTGGTCAAGGTTTCGTGCCATAGAAATTCTTTGAAAAGTAACCGGAAGCATGGTAGGTGAAGTAAAATACAACATCAAGGGCAGTATCTGCCAAAATTCTGGATTACCCACATTCAACACATGCTGAAGATTAAATTTCGGCGATTGTAAAGCAGCGGTGATTGAAAAATCGGTAAAGTAAAGCTGATTCCAAATCATTATTCCAACTAGAGGTAAAGCAAAGCAGAATGTAAATATCTGTAATATATCAGTAATAGTAACTGCTTTGATTCCTCCCATAGCAGAGTAGATAGTAACTATTGATCCTGCCGTTATTATTGCTATACTGCTTGGAATCTCTGAAAAATAATGTATTACACTACCGAAAGCTTTAAACTGTACAGCTATAAGACCCATAGAACCTATAGAACCGGTAATAGCTGTAATAATTCTTACATTTTGACCATATAAATCACCCATGGCCTCAGCTATAGAAGTTTTTCCTAGAAATTCGCCCATTCTTGGCACTAATACAAACGCCATAATTAGCAATTGGATACCCATGCATGATGAGGCTACAAGATAATATAACCCATCAGAGTAAGTTTTAGAAAAAGTAATAAAAAACCCACTACCACTTGCCCAGGTAGCAACTATGGTGGCAACTAAAGCGGCTGTTGAGAAATTCCTGCCCCCGAGTGCATAATCCTTGATGGTTTTTACATCCTTGCCATGACCAAGTCCCACAACAAGGGTAGCAATTAAAAACCCAACTACAATAGCAATATCGAGATTCATAAGTTTTTAGCTTATTAGTTAACGAAAGCACATTAAATATTAGTAGAATACTCACCCTGTGATTGCAAGAGTTATTTGCACGGACGTTGTCGGCACGCCACCTAAATTACATATCTCCTTATATATGCTTATGTGTTGCGTAGTATTTTCTAGCTTTATCCAAATCTTCCGGGGTATCAACTGAAATGGGTACATCATTTGAAAAACAGATGCCGATCCTCATGCCATGTTCCAAAGCTCTGAGCTGCTCTAATTTCTCCAGCCGTTCGTATTTACTTTGCGGCAAATTGACAAATTTTTCCAGCGCATCACGCTTAAAACCATAAATCCCAACATGGTATAGAAACTCTGTCGCACCGTATGGCACCAGGCTTCTGGAGAAATACATAGCCCTGCCCTGATTGCAGGCTACCACCTTTACATTCGAGCTATCATCAGCAACATCTCTGCCAACTTTAACTACGGGAGTAACTATTTCAGCATCACCTTTTTTTAAACCATCTATGATCCTATCTACCACTGAAGCGTCAATAAAGGGCATATCGCCCTGAACATTAATTATGTAATTTATCTTATCACGCTCAGGTATTTTCTGGAAAGCCTGGAACACGCGGTCTGAGCCGCTGGGACAATCTTCATCCGTCATTATAGCAGTTGCGCCGGCTGATTCCACAAGCTTTGCTATCTCTTCAGAATCAGTAGCAACATATAAATTATCACCCGCAACCAAAGCAAGCCGGGAAATGACATGCTCAATCAATGATTTTTCTCCGATCCTGGCAAGCGCTTTTTTCGGCAGTCTGGTTGAACCTATCCTTGATGGAATAATTATCGCCACATCAGAGTGCATTACAGATATCGACCTTATTTCGTAAAATAACTGTTGACATATTATAGCTTTTCCACGATAAAGTAAAACACCTTTTCAAGGAAAAGTCCTTAACTTCAGCTGGCACTTTATAAGTTGGTTAAGATGTATCATTGATCTTGTATAATGGTGAGATTAAGGCTTTATGAGCCCGTAGCTCAGCTGGTAGAGCACTTGACTTTTAATCAGGGTGTCCCGGGTTCGAGCCCCGGCGGGCTCACCATTGACTTTATAAGAGATACAGAGATTTTGATTTCTTGGATTAAAATATTTTTTATTACTTTTTTATTACGATCTCCCTAAAAAATTGGTACATTATTCCTAAATAAAAACTCTCCAGCCCCTGCCCATATCTCCTCTATAGAGGATTTTTGCTAGTTATCGCACAAGGGCTACGTTTATAATACTATTTTCAATTTTTAATCGTAATTTACATGTAATGTGGTGTTTTTAGTTGATGCGACAAATCGCATTATTATTGTATAGAAATGCGACAGCTACAAGCTAGCATTTATAAGAGATATAAGGCTATTTGTTGCATGTTGCAGCTGTGGAGTTTTAATGTAGTGAGACATGCGACAGATACAAAAAAGACACAGCCTGATTATTTCTTTTTTGGTATTATATAATTTGCTTTACACAGGTTCTTTTAATTCTATTTATTACATGAATGCCAAGCCTATATTTCTGACCTAGCCAGCTGATTATCATATATCCAATTTCGTTTTTTTATCTTGTTCTTTTTACTTCGGGTAATTAGTAATAATTAATTCTTTGGCGTTTTTGTTATTTATTGAATAGTTGATATCAACTTCTGTAATATTCAGATCGCTATATAAACCCCTGATAAAATCAGTATTACTGTTAGATACCATCACTTTAACTCCTTTGTCGCTTAGACTTGTAACAAACTCTCTAAGTCGTATTTGTTCATTCTCATCAAAAGGCAGCCTTGTATAAAATCTCTCCCCTGCTTTGTGATATGGCGGATCAAAATAAACAAAATCATCTTTAGCCGGAGTAATAAAAGAAAAATCATTAGCATAAATTGTTACACCTGTTAGCTGCCTGCTACATTGCTCAAGAGTTTTGTCAAAATCCACCCCCTTCCAGCATCTTGTATTACATGTACTTTTCAATTCGCCTTTTCTGTTAATTCGGAATACTCCTTTAAAACTATGCTTATTGACATAGATAAATCTTGCTGTTACTCCTATTGGGTTATTAGTATAATTCCCTCCGCTCAGTCTGTAATAATTATCTTCTGTATGTTTACTATTAAGTTCCATAACTTGTCTATGTACTTCATCAGGATTATTCTTGATGGTGTTATAACTGGTAACCAAGTCAAGATTAACATCAGACAAAAAACATTGATTGAATAAATGTCTGATATTAAAAAATAATGCCCCACCACCTAAAAACGGCTCATAGTAATTATTCAAGCCGTTTGGTATATATTGCATTAATTGGTTAGCAATTTTCCTTTTTCCGCCTACCCATTGCACAAAAGGTTGAATAGCTTTTTCTTTAGTCATTTTTCCTTGATTAGTTTACTGTAGAATACACTGTATATTGTAGCATAATACAGTCTATATAACAACATATTGTTATATATTATACTTAATTGTACGC
>CAJQOD010000030.1 GCA_905479865.1 uncultured Rickettsiaceae bacterium
CAATCTGAGGGTGAAGTATTTTTAAAAGAAAATATGTTCTTAATGCTAACTGCCCCTGGTGATGAAATTGAAATTGCCCAGGAAGTTGCAAAGAATCTGTGGAACGGACAGGATTGGCAATTGGAAACTGTAGACAGGGTACAGCTAATAGCTCTACTTGGCATATTGCCGATGCAACAATGTAGCTTCTGGAGGCAGCTTGAGTATTTCAAGATGACCAGGAATGCGCTTAGTGGTGACATTGTAGCCAGATTGCCTATTCAGGGCGAGTGGAAAGGCACTCCAAAAAGTGGAATGTTGCTGATGGGGCGAAGGGGACAAGTCTTTAACTGGAATCCGTTCTTCCGTGTTGGTGGCGGGGGTAATTTCAATATATGTATGATGGCACCACCAGGTTCCGGTAAATCATTTTACTTGCAGGCACTTGTTACTGACATGTTAAGACAGGGCGTACAGGTATTTGTCATGGATATCGGCTCAAGTTTTAAAACGCTATGCTGCGCAGCAGATGGAGAATTAATAGGTTTTGATAGTAAGACAAAGATTTCATTAAATCCCTTTGCTGCGCTTAGTAACTCTGGAGTTAAATATGCCAAAGCATTAGAGTTATTGGAAGCTGGGTTAAGTAAAGAAGAAATTTGCAAGCGATTAAAGCTAGACCCTGATAATTTTAACAAACTCAAACGAGCTGATAGCAAGAGTGGGAGTGATGAAGAAGATATTGAAATTCTGGAAATATCAGACCCTAAAAACAATCATACAATCTGTTTGACAAAAGATAGCTATTTATACGCAAAGGCTCTTGTCTCTGCAATGTGCGGAGTTACTAACTCCAGCGAGGGACAGGGTCTGGTTGAAAGAATTATTGCCGGCGCTCTTATTAAATATGGAGATGATTTAGACGTATCAAAGCTTGCGCATTTTATGCAAGAGGAAGCAGCAAAAGATGGCAATCCGGATGCTGCACTTCTTGCACGCATGTATAACAGTATCTATCCATACACCGATCAGGGTGTACATGGCCGTTTTTTCCAGGCAGGTACTGTTGCTGAATTTAAGAAGCTGATGACAGTATTTGAACTCGATGCTATTAAGGACGATGAGCCGTTACTTGCAGTAGTATTGCAGGTAGTGTTAATGCAGATTACCAATCAGTTTTTGCTTGGAGATAGGTCGAAGAACTTTATGTTAGTTGTAGATGAGGCGTGGAGAATACTTGATTATGCCGCACCTTTTTTAGAGAGCTTTGCAAGGACAGTGAGAAAATATGGCGGATCACTGATCGTATGTACTCAGGATTTGAGCAGTTTTGATAATTCCAAAGGTGATAGGAAAGCACAAGCAGCAGTACATGAATGTTGTACCTGGAAGTTAATAGGTCAGCAGGATGAGGTAGGTATGGCGACATTCCAGAACTCTGAGAGTTATGGAAAATATGCCGGTCTTATTGCATCAGTCCATAAGCATCCAGAGAACAAATATGCAGAGATGTTGATTAGCACTAATCAGACAAAGGTGATAGGTCGTCTTGTTACTGATCCGTTTTCAACGGCGATGTATTCAACCGAAAGTGAGGATTATAATTTTCTGGAAACTCAGGAAAAGAAAGGATTGCCATTACAGGAATCCCTGCGCTATCTAGCTGTGGAAAAATATGGATTACAGCTGGAGCAAAACGCATAAGTATGATTGCAGTAGCCTCATATTTGCTGGTTCTGGTTTTGGTTATGTCGGTAGATGAAGCAGAGGCAGTTGATCTTGGTAAAGCAGGAAATAGTTTTAGAATTGAAGAGGAAGAATTTATAGCAATGATGAAGCGCAAGTTAGAGGAAATTGATATGGAAAAAGAGAGGGAAAAAATGGAAAAACAGGTAAGAGAAAGAGTGGAAAATCCAGTGCCGGTTGCTGGAGTGAAATTAGCCAAAGAGGATCGAACATTTTATTTTGATCCGACCTATATTTTAGATGAGGATGCATTACTTCCATGCGGTAAAATTCTACATAAAGCCGGAACAAAAGTTAATCCATTAGAATATATGGATTTAAACAGAAGATTATTCTTTATTGACGGTAGGGAAGAAAATCAGGTGGAGTGGTTAAAGGCGCAGCTGAATAATCCATTGCCGGAGCAAAAAGAGCCTGTGGAAGACAGGATAATATTAGTTGGCGGTAGTGTGTTTAAGCTCAAAGAGCAGTTAGATCAGAGACATGCAGATATTGTGTTTTTTGATCAGCATGGAGAACTTACAATCAGGTTTGGCATCAAATATAGTCCAGCGATTGCAAGGCAGGAGGATTTAAGGATTCGTATTGATGAAATTAACATAGATAAATTGGTTAGAAATAAGAATAGATTTAGCAAAGGATCAGTATATAGAAAAATCGGAGAATTTAATAAATGCGAATTAAGAAATACGAGAATTAAGGAATAATAAAAATGCTGAAGAAAATTAGAAAAACCTTAAGAGAGAAGAGATTGGCATATCTTACTACTGACAACAAGCCGCTTAGTATTGCAATAGCATTGTTGATTTTTTCCTT
>CAJQOD010000031.1 GCA_905479865.1 uncultured Rickettsiaceae bacterium
TTAATAGCTGAGATCAAAACTATCATAGTATTATTTAAGCCAAATCCAACAGCAACAAATTGTTTTTTAAACTGTTCTGCTATAGTTGCAAAACCAATGCTTTGACCACTAGCACTTATGCCTAAGCAGAAAAATGCGATGGTCAAATATTGCTTAGGTAAGTATAAAATTGTTATTACAGAAATTAGCCCTATTAGAGCAGCTAAAATCATAATTATTTTCCTGCGTTTTAAAAAATCTGATAAAAAACCAAGTAAGGGGCAGCCTATAGCATATCCTATCCATGCTGTTGTAAGCATGTAAGCAGCTGAATTTGAAGATATGCCTTTTAGTGATAGAAAATTTCTCCCTTCGTTTTCAGAGAGATATTCAATTGTAAAATATAAACTAGTAGATAAAATAGCTATATACCAAGGCTGAATCTTAGTAAAAAGCCTTAAAATAGAAGTCGAAATCTTCTCTGCTTTATATAGAATAATATATTGTCCAGCTTTTTGGGTATTATTTTCTATAAAAAGGATAGTTAGGGTAGTCAATATAATTCCGATCCCACCTAAAGATATAAATATTTGACGCCAACTTATAGACATTGTTTCTGATAAAGTATCTAAAGGTCCTGTAGCCATCATCGGTCCTAAAGTACCAATAAATTGTGATAAGCCAATGAAAATAGCACTATAGCGATGAGGCATCCAATCATACACTGAAATTAGCAAACAAATAAAGCCAAATGATGCACCAAACCCCATAATTCCTCTATAAAACATAGCCATCCCATAACTAGATGAGTAAGCAAAACCAATAGACGCTACACTACAAGCCATCATGCCTATAATTAGAGATTTTTTAAGACCTATGTGGTCTACAATGATTCCTACAGGTAATTGCATTATTCCATAAATAACCAAGAATAGTGTCGAGCTTAATAAAGAAAATTGGAAGGAGTTTAACTGAAGGTCCTGCATAACAGGTGTTTGATAAGTTCCTATTACAGTACGTATAAAAAATTCATATAAGAAAAACACTGCACATAATCCCCATACTACAAAACCTTTGAGTTTAAATTTATTAACTTGCATATTACTTTAGTTTATATAACTATCAGGTTGTTTTTTGTCCCACTCTTCAATAATGGCTTCTGCTTTTTCATAATCAAGAAATGAAGTTACTTTAAATATTGATAGTCCTTCGTAAATTAATGGAGATGTATTAATTCCAACAACAATACCTTTTTGCGGTGATTTTATAGATTCAGTAATATCAGTGCCAAATGGGTCGCTAATAGTACCTATTACTGCATTTTTTTCAATAATCTGACCAAGAGATACACTTGTATGTAATATTCCCCCCTTGTGTGCTACTATCCAATCTTCTTCTATAGAAAAAATGGGAATGAAGTCCTTTGACTGTTCTTTAGGCAACATGTTGATCGCACGCATCACATTTTTCACCCCCTCAACTCCTAAGGTAATAACATTTTCATCAAAACGCATGGCTTCCCCTGCTTCATATACCAACAAAGGAATTTGCAAGTCTTCTGTTATTTGTCTAAAATGATTATTTTTAATGGAAACCTTAGTAACTAAAGGCGATTTAAAAATTTTAGCCAGATCTTTTGCTCTTGTATTTTCAAAATTACAATAGACTTGGGGCAAGATGTTATGGTTTATCTTTCCAGTCTGAAGTTCTATACAATAATCGGCCTTCTTAAGAATTTCATGTGTAAAAAGATGGGCAATACGTTCGCCATAGCTACCTTGATCATCCCCAGGAAAACATTTTGATAAATCATTTCCTGCAGGCAAGGTGGTAGGATAATGAGTCAAACCATAAACATTTACAACCGGTATTGCTATTATGGTACCATATATTTGAAAAGTGGACATAGATTTAATTAGTCTATTTACTATTTCAAGTCCATTTAATTCCGTACCTTTTAATCCTGAAAAAATTACTAAGCATGGTCCCTTTGACTTTCCATGAATTACCTTAATTGGCATATAAAGTGGAGAACAAGAATATTGTTGAGGCATAGGCATTGCCAAATTTACAGTTTCACCTGGGTGAATAATTGCATTACATATTTGTATTTTTTTGTTAGTCATAATGCCTTTAACTTGAGAGTTAATATAATATTTGCTTTACCAGAGAATATTCTTGGCTCGTCTGCTTTGATAGCTGTATCAGTTCAAGCGAGATTAGATAAATTATGAAGTTTTACAGTTTAAAGTAAGTTGAATGATAATATAATAAAGAGGGGTAATAGTCCAGAGATTGATGATGCTTTTTATTATTAACCATCTTGTAAAGCTGTATGATCTATTAGCGCTCCTTAGTCTCAGGCCTTCCGGGCAGTACCGATTGCTGCTCCTATGGACACTACTGCTGACGCTTCCGGAGTTAAGCGCGTATCTGATTCATACCAGGAATTGGAACTATCTTGCAATGGATTCCAGCTTACTTGTGTGTCAGATTCAAGCTGCTGTACCCAGGCGAGCTTGTGGTTTTATAACCAGCCTAGTGATTTGATAAATTTATAAAATTTCAATTCTTCAGATCCTTCTTCTCACCAACCTTTTTCACCCAATACATAATCCCTAATAAACTCCTCAAAACTATCCGCTAGTTTTTTTGGTGGGTTTTCAAAATCATAATCTTCAATATCAAACCACACTACTTCCTGCTTTCGGTTAAACGCAAACACACTGCCATCTACATCTTTTCCAAATGGAAAATACTCTTTTCGAAAAATATCAGTATATTCTGCTAGTTCTTCTATTTCGTCTGATAATGGAATGATTTTACCAGCTTTAGAGCCATAAAATGTTACAAATGATAAACCCAAATTGTCAAACTCTTTGATAAATACTAAATCTTTTTTGCCACTATAATCGTACTGAATGTCAGGAGCTAATGCTTATCTTTACGCTTTTGAGAATTTTAAGATGCTGATGGCAGCATAACGTCTAAAATCTATGATTCTTGCGATTTTTAGAACTTTACTCAACAGATACGACAGAACCTTGATAATAATTACCAAATCATCCTCTACAGTCTAAACTACCAACAATTTCAATGATTACTACTCAACCACTAGTTCCCCAGATCCAAACTGCTCAACCGGAGCATCCTTATATTTTGGAAGGTCATCATCAGCATCTTTTACTCTTTCCCGGTACCAGATGTGTTTATCTGTTTCAAAAGTTTTGGGCAACACCCCTCCGGGAAATTTTATGTTATTAACATTTACTCCTATAGCTGCTTGTTTGGCAAGTTCTTGTGAAATTCCGTATATTAAACTTCCACAATGCCTACAGAGGAATAAGTTTGAAGTATTTCTTGATACTAATTCAAGCTGATCCTCACCTCTTGTAATATTTAACATCGGTGTCAAATAAGCAGCAGCAAAACTGTATCCCACCTTATCCATAGCCCTATTTGATCGAGCTGCGATCTCTCTGCATTTATTACAGTGACAATATTGCGTAAACAAAGGTTCTCCCTTTACTTCAAATTTTACTGCTCCACAGGAACATTCACCTTTATATTCTGTTGCCATAGATAGGGTACTCAATAGTGATACAATAAAAAATATTACAGTAGCAAAAATTTTATACGTTATAGTTTTTAGGTAAGCAAGAATTTTGTGATCCATAAATAACAAGAAACGGCTTTGTTGCATGAATCGGGTTTTTGATATATTACCCCTTACCCCATAAGCTGGGTTATCTTGGACGAATAATTCAACCTCGCTATATGAGAGTTTGCTTTTACGACCTAATCTAGGTCTTGCTGCATAACTACCTTCTTTGCGATACCTCGTGTCCCAACGGCTTACTGTATTTCTATGTATACCAAAAACTTCTGATGCTTTCTTTTGACTTTTTCCTTGGTCTAGGTAATTGATTACTTTCTTTCTTAAATCGTTGCTATATGGACTAGTTGGCATTTTCCTTTAGTGATATCATATATTTGCACTTAATGCTAGGTGATTTACTATATGGTATGCCCAACGAATAGGCAAAAATCTACGGAAAAACGATGACGTCAACCGTAGAAAAACTGTTACACGTCAAAGTTCTATAAGTAGAAATTCTCAGGGATGGTAATATCTGATAGACTTAGCAGCGTTGTTAATCAACATTTCAAAAATCATTCTAAAGGCCAATCATACGTGCCATCACACGTGTTTGCTAATAATTCTGGTTCATCTTTTGCGATATATTCGTCTGTTATGTATTCATATAATATTTTTGTTACTTTACTGTCAGCAGGGATACAATCAAATAATTTTTCACCATCAACACCTAGAGAGTGAACATTTGCTTTATAATTTATCAACAATTTTACTAATGCTACATCATCATTTATTACAGCACTAAAAATAGGCTTTCTAAACATAGAAAGTTTATGACCTTCAACATTTGCTCCAAAAAGAAGTAATAATCTTGCCATTTCTATGCATCCATTTTCTACAGCAATCATTAAAGGCGTGAGTCCATAAATTGGAGTGAAACATCCACCATCATAATATTCTGGTTTACTTGGGTTTGCACCAGCCTCAAGCAGTAATCTTGCGGCCTCAAAATGGCCATGTTCCGTTGCTAAATGAAGAGCTGTTGTACCCATTTCATCATACGTTTCAATAAACTTATTTTTCATAATGTTCTCGGTACCTCGGTAAATAAATAATTATTAATTATGCCGTTTCATCATCTGACATCAGTATACTACATCTCTATAAATTATTTAAATTTAAATATATTCTATTAAATGACCGGGTCTGTTGAAAAAGTCTAATAAATTGTAGTTTAGTAAGGTAGATATAATATAATATGTGAGAGTAATTCACGTAGTATCAAAGATGCAAGGTCGACACGAATATCAGCAGAAACTATTTATTCAAATAGACATAGAAAAGCTAATTCCACAGAATCATATGATAAGTACATCGTAACACATCTATATTAAATTAACAATGCCAATTTAAGAGGGGTATAGTCTTCCGAACAATGCTTCATTATTGCACGCTTATTAATATACACTAGAATGATCCTTTTTGTAATCAAATTTGCAACAAAGCTAATAATAATATAAAGTATAACAAGATACAATAAAAAGATTAGCATAAAGTGAGGTACATAGCTTTGTACTGGGATGCACTAAGTTACCAAAAACACAACATAATAGGCGTTAATTCGTATAAATTTTCAGAAAGGAGTCTATGGCAAAAACAATAGAAGAATTAATGCAACGTGCTAAAATTGGTAGTGCTAACTCTTTTAAGAAGAATGGCTCCTATAACTTTAGTTACAAACTCTCGCAAGAGCAAATTGAAATAGCAGCTCTATTACAGATTGACCCTGATTTAGAGGAAGCTAGGAAAAAGTGTTATATAAATGGTTTTTCTCTTAGAGATATGCAAGGTCCAATAGATATTCAAGCACTTTTTAGCGCAGAAGATTCATCACTCTTGAATGCGGCATTTAATATTACAGATTCTATAAATGCGGCAAAAGACGGCAAGCCAGCTTTTTTTGTTGTAGAAGACAAAGGCCATTATGTTACGGTTGCATTAGTTCCAGATACAAAGGATCCACAAAAAATGTCTGTACAGTATATTAACTCGATCACAGAACCAGATCCAGAGTTAGTAAAAGAGCAGGTAGCATTAGAAAATGAACTAGATGCTATCCCGGAACATCAAAGGGAGAGCGAAGAGGCACAACTTTTACAAGTTAGAATAGCCAGCATTTCAGATACTATAGCAGAACAAGAAAGAATGTCGGGCGTTGGAAAGAATTTTGCAACAGAGTTACTTGGTTATTTAAAAAAGGAGAAAATAGCACTTAGCAGCGAAAATGTATTAGACAGATCCAATGACCAGCAACTTGGCAATTGCTGTGGTCTTTCTGTGGCTTCAAATGTTGCTGCAATTACTACAAATAAGCCACTATTTTCTCCTAAAGAACCGAGTGAAAAAATGCATTTTTATGATGCTCTCGGAGTTCGTGTTTTTTCTTATATAGAATCATGGACATCAGGTGTAAAAAGTAAGTTAAGTGTAGGTACACCAACTGCATCTCTGTCAGTGGCGAATTCAGATTCAGAAATACCAAAAACAAAAGCAAAAAAGGATGCTACAATTCAACTTTCTCCTTTGGCAAAGCAAATAGCTGCGACTATTATAGCAAACCATGATCTATTTAAAGACAAAACGAAAATCAGCAAAAGTGACTTTGCTAATGCTATCAACAACAGTCAAAGCCTAGGTGCGATAGATCGTAAAAGTTTTAATCTGTTAGTAAATACAATGGGTGATAAAACCTATTCAAAAACAGAGATGACAAAACTAATAGCTGACTCTGATTTCGTAAAAGTACAAGTCGCTGCAGTACAGCAAATACGTCAACGTAAACACAACTCTGATTTTAAGCCAAAACCATCTGTAACTTCGAGAAAGAAAGTTACTGGCCACGTGAATGTGAGATAATTTTCATCATGTGAATTAGTAGTATTCTTTAATACTGTTATTAGGAGTCAAAGTTTTTAAAAAAAAACTTCATAATTGTTTCTTATGGAAAGTGAATACGCTGGATAGTTTATACTCTCTGGGTTCTAGGACTTCATATTAATCAGACTGGAACTTATTTAAAAGAATATCTGGTTTGATTATTTTTACCCTTTGAAGTTAAAATATTATTTTTTAAACCCCATTTCAAATCTCTGCTAGCTGTAGCTGAAGAAATATCTTTATGTAAAAGTAGATAATCTTTCCTTGAAAACGCATTTACAGCTAATAGCTCTTGTGCGTGTTGGAGTCTTGAGTTATGATCTTGAGTTGTTGGAACAGCTTCTGCTGAATATTCCCTTAACGTTTCTAAAATCATATCTAACATAAATTCAATAAATAACGTTGATTCTCCTTGCTTGTCACAAACAGATAGTATCTTATAATATTCAAACTGATTTTGTTTAATCAAACTTTCAATAGGTAAATATTCAAATATTTTATCTTCATTCATCAACAATAATTGCTGCCACAAACGCCCCATTCGTCCATTGCCATCTGAAAAAGGATGAATAAATTCTAATTCATAATGAAATACACAAGCTTTTATGAGCCATGATAATCCCTTTTCGCCTTTCAAAAATTTAAATAATTGGCTCATCAAATTTGGAACCATTTTAGCCTGTGGGGCAACGTGTGACACTCCCTCTTTAGATACGATACCAACTACTCCAGATCTCCATAATCCATTTTCTTTTATCAAGGAATCCATTAGAATTTTATGCGCACTTAATAATGAATTAATAGCAAGTGGATCAAATTGATCTAAATTGTTGTAAACTGCTAAGGCATTCTGAACTTCTATTATATCATTTTGAGGTGCTATAACCTTTTTTCCTTCTAGAATTTGTGTTATCTGTTCTTCACTAAGACTATTCCCTTCAATAGCAAGGGATGATTGTATAGTTTTAATTTGATTCTCTTTTCTCAATTTTACTGATGGAGTCGTAATTTTTATTCCTTTTAAAAATCCCAACTTTTTACTAATGCTTTGGCACAAGATCAAAACATTATTTGTAATAGTAAACGGCGGTTTATAAGTCATAAGTGATACTATCATTTGATAGTATCACTTGTCTAGTGAATTGTATGATTCATACATAATTTACAAGTAATTTACCAGTTCTACTTCATGGTTTTGATTATCAGTATTAACCTCAGTATCGTGTAATAAGAGTGATTTTATCCTTGACTCTTAAGACAGTATCAGAACCAATTTAATAAAGAAACTTATGAAAGAAAACGTGAACAATTTACAAAAAGGAGAGAAGATATAATACGAGAAATGGAAAATCACAACAATGCTGATGACAACTTCACGGAATGCTTGATTACCTTATTAAAACTGGCTTTCAAGGCAGGAGAAACGTTTAAAGGTTCAACTATCAGCGAAAAACGAGATTTAATAAATATGGTGTTTTGGAACCTTGAGCTAAAAAGGCTACAGACTAGTCTATTCCTTACGTCCACCATTTGATGCATTCGTAAAAACTGCCAAAAATGGAGAATGGTACCCGCGGCCGGACTTGAACCGGCACGAGCTTACGCTCCGCAGATTTTAAGTCTACTATGTCTACCATTCCATCACGCGGGCACATTTAAGAGCAATTATTAAAACAATTCTTTTCAAAACGCAAGCATTTTTATGTATCATAGTCAGGTTGTGTTATTGTTAATACTGCCTCATTCAAGCCTCTAATTTTGCGTGAGGCAGTGATATAATTATAACTGTAGGGCATCTTGCATGGAATATAGACCAGGATTTTTATCGGATATCCATTGAGCAGCAAATAGAGCTCCATCGGCAAACGCAGCTCTGGATAAAGCACGGCAACCAACTGTTACTACCTCGTTTTCACCGGCAAAAATTACTTCATTTTCACCAAAAATTCCACCGCCTCTAATAGAGGCAAAACCTATTTCTCCTTGGCAGCGCAGCCCTTTACTGGCTCTGTCAAATACTGCATGATCCGCAAAATTGATATTAATCGCATCTGCAATTTTCTGGCCGATCATCAAAGCTGTTCCAGACGGTGCATCTTTTTTGTACTTATGGTGTGCTTCAATAATTTCTACATCATATTCTTTGAGCAGCTTCGCTGATTTTGCAGCTAGCATTGCAACCAGGTTTGCACCAAGGCTGGTGTTGGCAGCATACAGAACGGCAACTTGAGTTGACAATGCTTCAAGATATTCAAAATGCTCTTCTTTAAGACCGGTTGTTCCCACTACAAGACGGGTTCCACAGCTGGCAGCCATTTTAGTTAAATTCTTCAAATTATTTGCATTTGAAAAATCTATTATGACATCAGAGTTTTTACAAAATTTCATCAACTCAGCTTCCGTATAAGAACTACCAAGTTTGCCCAGCAACTTAAACCTTTCAGTTTTCGTCTGTAGCGAGTTTTCAATAGCTATTCCCATTCTGCCACCAGCTCCACATAAGCCAATTTTAATCATGCTCATTGCATTTCCTGATAAGTTTTTGCAAAATACAGTAGCGGTGATTTTTCGTCATTAATTGTAGTTTTCATAACCTCGCCAACAAAAATAAAATGATCACCGCACTCAAACTGGTTATATTTTCGACACTCAATAAAACATACCGCACCTACAACAAGAGGAGTTCCAGAAAAATCCATAATTTTATGATCGATATTCAAGAATTTATCGGAGCTTTTATGTGCAAAATGTTTAGCTATATCTGCTTGATCATTTGCCAATATACTTACCGCAAAATATTCTGCCCTGCTAAAGGCTTCAAAACTTCCGGATTCTTTATCCAGGCAGAATGAAACAAGCGGAGGAGAAAGAGATACAGACACAAAAGAATTAGCCGTGAAGCCCCACAAATTACCATTATTTGCAGTAGAAATTATTGCCACCCCTGTGGGAAATTTGCCAACGGCTTCTTTAAATTCTTCACTGCGCACCAAGTAGTCCCCACTTTTTGGACAGTGCATCAATAGTTCCATTATTTTGCAAAGCCTTGATTGCCTTATTAACACTCTTTTTAAGAGGAGAGTCCTTTGGCATTACGATTGCAAATGAAGAACCATATTGCTTAATGGAGAAATTTGCCAATTTTGGATTTTTTGCAACAAACTCATCAGCTTGCGATTCCTCCAATATTATAGCGTCCAACCTCTTGTTTTTCAGTTCTTCAACAAGCATTAAGTTATTTGCCAGAGCTTTAGTCTTGAAACCATATTTTACTGACAGATCATGCGCAATTAGTGTCCAAATGGTTCCAAGTTGCGCTCCTGTTATTCCGTCTTTTAAATCTTCTGAACTTTTAAACCCATCTTTTTTTCGATAAAGAACTGCGATTTTTGCATCTGTATAAGGTACTGAAAAATCAACTCGAGCCTGACGTTCTGGTGTAATCGACATTCCGGCAATGACCATATCAACATTTTTACTGGCAAGTGCTGCCAGTAATCCATGGAACTCCATATTCTTGAATTCTATGTTTTTGCCCAGATGTTGACCAATTGCACTCATCAGATCAATATCAAATCCCACAATTTCGCCGTCATGTATATGCTCGTACGGAGGATTATCAGCACTTGTAGCAACCAGCCAGGTATCTTCATCTCTACTATCACTACAAGAGACCAGGAAAAAAGATAATAATGCCGCTAACAAAATCTTGTATATGTTCATTTTCAATACTATTTTTTCGGTTAATTTAGTGATGTTAGTTACTTATTGTATGCATGTCAATGAGACCTTGCGAATAAACTCGACAAGTTGATTATAGTCTAAAGGCATTTCCTTTTCAAACTCCATCCTGTTTCCGTTCCGAGGATGAATAAAACTAATGTAAAAGGAATGCAGTGCCTGATGATTCATGGTGCGCAGGGCTTCTTGTAAAGATTCCAGGCAACCATGAATTTTACGACTATTATTCCCATAAGTTTGATCACCTACTATTGAATGGGCGATATGGCTTAAATGCACTCTTATCTGATGAGTTCTACCGGTTTCCAGCTTGCACTCAACGAGACTAAACAAACCACCATACAAAATCTCTAATGTTTTATAATGCGTAATAGCCGGCTTGCCACCTGTTTTTAACGTAGACATCTTTTTGCGATCCAGGCGACTTCTTCCGATCGGTATATCTATTATTCCTTCTGTGGGTTTGATCAGCCCCCATACCAACGCTTTATATTTACGCACCAATTCCCTGGTTTCAATCTGCTGTGCCAGGTGTGTATGTGCCTGATTATTTTTAGCAACGACCATCAACCCGGAAGTAGTTTTATCCAGCCTATGAACTATACCGGGGCGTATCTCGCCACCAATATCTGATAAAGAGTTAGTGTGATGCAATAAAGCATTTACCAGTGTGTCTGTATGATTACCAGCCCCGGGATGCACATTCATGGCAGCATCTTTATTTACCACGATCAGGTCACCATCTTCATAAACAATATCAAGCGGAATATCCGCCGGCATTACTCCTTTCTGCATTTCCTCGGCAATAATAATCTCTACTTCATCATTCTCCTTGACCCTGGCTGATAAATTAGAAATAATCTGACCGTTAAGTATAAGCCTATCATTTTTAATTGCTTTTTGAATTTGGCTACGTGATGATTCCAGGCAGAGACTGCTTAAAGCTTTGTCCAGCCTTTGACCGCTCAAATGTTCAGGAATGGAATATTTATATTGGGGCATAAAAAAATAAAATAGTATTTATGAATAATTTGCAGCAAAAATTGAATCATCTAAAATGGTTAAAATCTGCAGGAATAGAGTATTATTGTTCCACGCAAAAAGATAGTGAAAATTCATTAATTAAGACGTTACAACAGCTTTCTATTAATAATACTGAGATGGAGTCTCTCATAGCAAAACAACCGGAAACACCGCCTGCTATTATAAAAAAGAAAACAACTTCAACAGCAGATAGCCCTATGGTCATAGAAGCACGAAAATTAGCAGATAGTGCCGGTAGTCTTACTGACCTGCGTAAGGCGATTGAAAACTTTGACGGCTGTGATTTGAAAAAATTTGCAACCAAAACAGTGTTTGCAGACGGAGTAACTGATGCTAAAATATTGTTAGTCGGTGAAGCACCCGGAGCTACTGAAGATAAGCAGGGAATCCCGTTTTGCGGAGAGAGCGGCAGGCTACTTGATAAAATGCTCGCCAGTATTGGACTTTGCCGGACAAAGAATGTCTATATTACTAACACCATCTTCTGGCGTCCGCCAGCCAATCGTCGCCCGACTAATGAAGAGATGGAAATCTGCAAACCCTTCGTTGAAAAGCATATTGCCTTGATAAAGCCAAAACTGATTATATTAGTTGGTGGGACTGCTACAACCTCGTTACTTGGAAAGAATGAAGGTATCTCATATATTCGTCGAAATAATTATTCTTATACAAATCAATATCTATCCGAACCAATCCATACAACCGCCATTTTTCATCCGGCATATTTACTGCGTCAGCCAATGCAGAAAAAAACCACCTGGTATGATTTACTGAAAATACAGCAATTTATTAAAGAAAAAATTGGTGAGCTTAAATAGCGATCTAATAAAACTCTATTATCATATACATAAACAACAAGCTATTGAAGAAAGTTTAGAATATTCTTGTTTTAGTTGCACCTTCTTGCGACAATTGAATAAAATAAGCTGTTGTCTTAAATTTTAAACAATGTAGGTACTAATGGGATGAGTGAAGAATTTGCTGAATTAAAAATTAAAAACAAAACATATAAACTACCCATTAGAAAGGCCTCAATCGGACCTGATGTAATAGATGTCAGCGAGTTATACAAGAAAGTCGGATATTTCACTTACGATCCGGGATTTATGTCAACCGCCTCCTGTACCTCATCTATTACCTTTATTGATGGTGATAAAGGCGTTCTTCGCCACCGGGGTTACGATATCAAAGACCTTGCTGATAACAAAGATTTCTTGAAAGTCTCATATCTGCTTTTAAATGGCGATCTACCGGGCAAAAAAGATTATACTGATTTTAGAGAAAAAATCGCTTACCATTCTTTAGTGAATGAACAGACTCGCAATATTTTCGGTGCTTTTCGCCACTCGGCTCACCCAATGGCTGTAATACTCTCGGTTATTGGATCATTATCAGCATTCTACCATGATTCAATTGACATGAATACTCGCACGGGGCGAGAATTATCAGCAATCAGGATGATTGCCAAAATGCCGACAATAGCCGCTATGACCTACAAATATTCTATCAGTCAGGCCTTTATCTATCCCAATGATGAACTTTCTTTTACCGAGAATTTCCTGCATATGATGTTTGCAACACCTAACAGAAAATATAAGGTGAATCCTGTACTTGCAAAGGCTCTGGATAAAATATTCATCCTACATGCAGACCATGAGCAAAATGCCTCAACTTCTACTGTTCGAACAGCCGGCTCTTCCGGACCAGACCCGTTTACATGTATAAGTGCCGGTATTGCCTCACTTTGGGGACCTGCCCATGGCGGTGCAAATGAAGCAGTCATTAATATGCTAAAAGAAATAGGCACTGTAGAAAATATTCCAAAATGCATCAAGCGGGCAAAAGATAAAAACGATCCGTTCAGATTAATGGGATTCGGGCATCGCGTATATAAAAATTATGATCCGCGTGCTACCGTATTGCGTGAATCTTGTCAGGAGGTGCTTTCTGAACTTGGTCAGTTAAAAGGTAATCCAATGCTGGATATTGCAATGGAACTTGAAAAAATCGCTTTAAATGATCAATATTTTATTGATCGCAAATTATACCCAAATGTTGATTTTTATTCGGGAATAATCTATCAGGCTATGGGCATACCTTCCCAAATGTTCACTGTTTTATTTGCTCTAGCCAGGACAGCCGGCTGGATTTCACAATGGAAAGAAATGTGGGAAGACCCGGAGTTTAAAATTACCAGACCGCGTCAATTATACGCTGGTCATACATTAAGAAAATTATGATATGTACTATAGCTTTGCAGTCCAGATTATGACTTAACAACTAGCTCTACGGTACAATAAAGTTGACATTTAGTGAGAAAGAGAATTAACCTACTCAGGTTGTATGCTGTCTGTTGAGTATTTTTTATATGTATAAATATTTTTTTGTAATAGTTTTTTGGAGTTTAGAAATTTTGGCCAACGAAGATTTTAAAATTATCACAATTGAAGAAGAGCAAAATAAGAAACAATCTGTTCTAAAACAGAAAGCAAAAAGAATCGAATTTCCTTTATCTGACGAGGATAAGAAAATTATAAGTTTTATGAAAGGGTGGTTATTCAAAGCTGGAGGCGTCGGTCTTGCGGCTACGCAGATTAATGTGAGCAAACAAATTGCTCTTATTTACATACCGGAAAGTGCTGTATTATTACGAGACGGTGTAGAGGTACAAGACATGCATGCTATAATCAATCCGGAATATAGGCCTGCAAAAACAAGCAAACTGGTTAGTGATTTTGAAGGTTGTTACTCCGTAAAAACTGTTTACGGTAAAGTTCCAAGGCATGATGTTATTGAACTGTCGTATCAGGATGAAGAAGGAACGCAGGTACAAAAGCAGGTATCGGGATTTTATGCACGCGTACTGCAGCACGAAATAGATCATTTGAATGGTTTGTTAATTACTGACAGACTAACACCCGATTGTGTTCAGGGTAGTTTCCAGGAAATGCTGGAAATAAGGCGTAAAGAGTTACCAGAGCATAAAAGAAAGCATTTTGATGAATTACTGAAAGCTAAGGGAGTAGCCTTGGAGAATGAAGAAAGTAACTAATATTAGTTTGTTCACTGTTTTATTTGCTCTAGCAAGGACATCCGGCTGGATTTTACAATGGAAGGAAATGTGGGAAGACCCTGAATTTAAAATAAGAAAATTATGATATGTACTATATAGCTTTGCAAATGCTGTTCGGTGATCGGGCAAAATATTTTGCCATGGTTATTGGAATTAGCTTTGCAGCCCAGATGATGACTCAGCAACCTGCTATCTTTGTTGGATTACTTAGCAGAACTTATAGTTTTGTAAAAGATGTTTCAGAACCCGATATTTGGGTAATGGATCCCGGCGTGCAATTCGTTGAAGAAAGCAAACCGGTGCGTGATGTTGAACTGCTCAAAGTACGTGGTATCAGTGAGGTACTTTGGGCTGTTCCTATGTATAAAGGGTTGCTGCGAGCCAAAATGTCTGATGGATCTTTGGCTAGTGTTGATGTAACAGGCCTCGATAACGCAACGCTTATTGGCGCACCTTATAAAATACTCTCGGGAAATATAAATGATTTCAGAAGACCTGATGCTATTTTTGTTGACATTAATGCTGCAAATTCTCGACTTGCAGTAGATATTGGCAATGGTGAATCCAGGCCTTTAGAGGTTGGAGACACCTTGGAAATTAACGACAAACGAGCAGCTATTGTCGGTATGGTTAAGACCACAAGAAACTTTGTGCTGCAACCGCAAATTTTCACCACTTACAGTAATGCACTACAGTATGCGCCGCAAAGCAGGAAGAAGCTAAGTTATATTCTGGTCAAGGCAAAGCCCGGGATAGATCATT
Organism: uncultured Rickettsiaceae bacterium; assembly: GCA_905479865.1. Classification (GTDB taxonomy): domain Bacteria; phylum Pseudomonadota; class Alphaproteobacteria; order Rickettsiales; family Rickettsiaceae; genus Megaera_A. Next base: position 15,135 of record CAJQOD010000031.1, read on the forward strand.
CCAAGCTTGCACAAAAGATCGTAGAAGTAACCGGACTATCTGCCCAAACGACAGAAGATTTTAAACAGCATAATCTCAATTATTGGATGAAAAATACTGGAATTCCCATTAATTTTGGCATAACGGTAATGCTTGGTTTTATTGTTGGGGCTGCAATTGCCGGACAAACATTTTATGGATTTGTACTGGAAAATCTAAAACACTATGCTGTACTTAAAGCCATGGGAGTTACTAATGGCCTGTTAATGAGGCTTGTATTATTACAAGCAATTACAGTCGGGTTTATTGGTTATGGTATTGGTGTGGGACTGACGGCTTTATTTGGTGCATCCTTCCAGGATGCGGTTCTGGCATTTAGAATGCCACCAATATTACTAGTGTTTGCAGCTGTTGGAGTGTTAATTATTATCTCACTTTCTGCACTCTTGGGTGTAAGAAAAGTGACCTCAGTAGACCCAGCTAGCGTATTTAGAGGATAATGTGACTAAAGACATTGCTATTTCTTGTAAACAAATTGTAAAATCTTTTGGTAGTGGAGATTTAAAAGTAACCGTACTAAAGTCAGTAGATATAGAAGTATCTACAGGTGAGTTTTTGATGCTTGTTGGACCTTCCGGATGCGGTAAAACAACTTTAATTTCTATAATAGCTGGAATATTACCTTATGATTCTGGAGAGTGCCACGTTGATGGACATCATTACCAACAAATGTCCCATAAACAATTATTGCAGTTTCGAGCTAAAAATATTGGATTTGTTTTTCAATCATATAACCTTATTCCAACATTAACTATAGCAGAAAACACAGCTGTTCCTTTGATAATTGGAGGAATGAACAGACGTAAGGCAGTAGAACAAGCTTTAATTATGCTGGAAATTGTTGGACTCGATGACAAGTCTCACTTAGCTCCAAATATTCTTTCCGGTGGTCAGCAGCAACGAGTTGCTATTGCCCGGTCACTGGTACATAGTCCCAAAATTTTAATTTGTGATGAACCGACCTCTGCACTTGATTTTGTAACAGGTACTAAAATAGTTGAACTTATGACCAATATAAATAAACAGCTTGGAACAACTTTTATTGTTGTAACCCATGATAACCGTATTTTAAAATACGCAGATAGAATTGTTCATCTGAATGATGGAATAATAGAAAAAGAAACAGACGGTATGTCCCATGAATAATTATAAAAAACCATCAATATTTGCAAGAATCAGGAAAAACTTCTTATTATTGCTGGCAATTGCCGGCATTATATGGGGTGCAATATTTTCATTTGCTACTGGAACTGACAGAACAACTCCGTCAAATAGCCTGACGACCCCTCCAATTTCACCATTTGAGCATAATATTGCCGGAATAGGTTTTGTAGAATCGAGCAGCCGCAATATCAATATCGGATCTTTTGCCCCGGGCATTGTTTTCAAGGTTATGATAAGTGAAGGTGATAAAGTGAATCAGGGCGATACTTTATTTGTATTAGACCAAAGAACTGCCTTAGCTGAGGTGCAAAACAGACAGGATGCATTGGCAGTCGCCGAATCAGCACTGGCACTTGGCAAAGTTGAACTTGCAGATAATCAGGATCGTTTAGATAGAGCACAAGGCCTTAAATCCGGTCGCAGTATAAGTCAGGAAGATCTAAAAAAACGCCATTTTGCCGTAGAAAAAGCCAAAGCAAATATAACAATAAAAGAAACCATGATTACTCAAAATGCAACGGCACTGCAACTTGCAGAAATTGCTCTTGAAAAAACCATGATCAAATCTCCTATCGATGGTATGGTGCTGAAAGTACGCATTGCTCCGGGCGAATTCATCAGCGGCAATGAACAGGATTCAAACAGCCCCATATTACTGGGAAGCACGCACCCCCTGCATGTTAGAGTACAGATAGATGAAAATGATATTTGGCGTTTTGACAGTACGCTTGGGGCTTATGCTTTTTTAAGAAGCAATAAAAATATAAACCTGCCTCTTTCTTTCGTGCGCACAGAGCCATACGCACTTGCTAAAGGCAATCTTACTGGAGTTGGTAATGAACTTGTTGATACCAGAATTATCGAAATAATCTACCGTATAGATTCTGATATTGATAACCTCTATATCGGTCAGCATCTCGATATATTTATTGAAAGCAAAAATTCGCCCTAGAATGGGGATTTAGAGCCATAATCTCACGCTAGTTCCCGAGGATTGGTACGATCTTATTCTACATTGTTAAGTAGAGAATGTTAAACACAGGATTGTCATCGGGAAAAACTCTTTTGTTTTTGATAATTTTACTGAATTAGCTATTGATCTATGTATAATATTCACAATTTGTAATGATGACAAAAAAGAGGTGATTAAAAAAATCTTGGGACTAAGCCTATTAAAAAGCAATATAACTCTTATAAATATAAAGGACTACGAGGATAATAAATATAGTGAAAATATATAAGTTTAAGGATATGATATAGAATGTGGGAAAAGAATAGTATTGGCTGCATTTATGAAGCGGAGAGTTCTGAAAATAGTTCTTAAGTACAGTCTCACTAATATTAGTAACCTGTTGCTTTTAGTAAAAAGAGATTAAGTAAATCAATAGCAATTATATTTTGAAAGTCTAAAAGCTGATGAAAATTATATATGAGGATCATTTAAAAACTATTTCCAACATCAACTTCACCTTAAGGGAGATAGATGTTTTATCTTGCCTTCGCTATAATAGGGGAGAGAAAAAAATTGCGGAGATACTGGATATATCCCCCAGGACAGTTGAGAGTCATATAAGTAACATTAAGATGAAATTAACAGGTCGTTCAAGGGATCAAATAATAGATTTTCTTGAATCATCCGGCAAAATTCAACATCTTAGCGACTGGTATAGTCGCCTGCTAACTCAGGCCTCCTACCTAAACACACTACAGACAATCAGAAAATTATCCGATAGCCGGAACTATAAATGCTGCTTTATAATTCAAGCACAAAATAATGAATACCTGGAACTAGTTAAGCAGATAAAAGATGATCTAAATTCTGCAGGCATCGAAATAGTTGAAGATCAAAAAGAAAACGACGTTGTTACCATATATGTTCAAATAGGTAATACTGAATTATCAGATAGTACCTCTGATAAGGATATTTATTTACTCTTTAATAAAGCTGTAGATACACAGGATGGTTTAAAAAGCGGGCATATAGATTTTACTGATTATGCAGAATATACAACCAATTTATTATATCTATTACAGCAAATAATGAAACAGGAACAGGTTAATAAAATAATCGACGAGTTTAATATTGAATCTCAAAATATTAAAGAGATTATTTTGAACTCTAATACTGTATCTACATCTCAAGAAAACATCCATTCTTTACTGGCAAATAATAAAAGAACTATGGTAGGTAAAATCTTGATAAGCGGGATTATTCTATTAATTATTACACTTGTTTATATCATATTTAAATATAACTCCGGGGTACTATATAATGGTTCTCCAGCGAGAGTAACAGCTAAAGAAGTACCAATATTACATGATGATCATTATCTGCTGCGCCCTTTAATTGCAGATAAAATAGAGAATTTACTCAGCAAGTCTGATGGTATTAGTAACATTATTCTTGTTGGTATTGGTGGCTCAGGGAAAACCATATTAGCCCGGCAATATGCCTATAAACAAAATGCTTCCATTGTATGGGAGATTAATGCAAAAACTGCTAAAACTACACTTGTTTCGTTGGAAAATCTGGCTTACGCACTTTCTACAAATGAACCGGAAAAAAAAGATTTTTATAAAATACAGAAACAGGCAGATAATTCGGTGAAAAAAAAGATGCTACATGCATTTCTGCAGAACAAGGTTTCAAAACATTCAAACTGGATTCTTATTTATGATAATGTAAAAAACCTCAGAGATATAAAAAATTACTTACCACGCGACTCGAAAGCCTGGGGAAATGGTAAAATAATTATTACCACTACCGACAGTAATATTATCGATAATAGTTTGCTCAATAATTACCACTTATTACAGATTCCCGAACTAAGCAAAGATGAAAAAACAGGCTTATTTAAAAAAATCCTGAATATAAAAGATATGGAGCTTGAAAATGAGCATGAGTTGGAAAGATTTTTAAATGAATTACCGCCATACCCGTCAGATATTTCTCAAGCTGCCCATTATATCAAAAACACTGGAATGGCGTATTCTACATACCTTAAACATATTAAAACCGATGATAAAGATTTTACTGATTCACAAAAATCAACTTTGGCTAATATTAGTGAATATACCAAAACCAGAAACAATATAGTTAAATTATCAGTACAGAAAATAATTAGTTCAAACAAAGAGTTTCGTGAATTATTATTATTGTTAAGTTTAGTAGACTTGCAAAATATACCCAAAGATTTATTAGTTGCTTACAAGGGAGAAATTATTGCCAACAATTTTCTTCAGGAGATGCGTAAATTTCTCTCATAACGGAAAATAATAGTAACATTAGCAACAAAATCGGAAAAAATACCTTTTTTATACACTATTCCACTCAGCATATTATTCATAATTATTTAGCCCAAACAGTGCCGGCTGGTACCTATAAAGATATTACTTTATATATAGAGCATTTTATGAAAAAGCTTTGATCTATAGAGAGTTTGCTGCATGTTTTAACAATTTGACAGTGTCAGCAATGCTTACACAATCCTTAATTTGTCAGAAAATTGACAAGAAAAGGAAGCTGATAGATTTGGTATTTGAGAACCTTGAGCTAAACGGCCACAAGCTAGTCTACACCTTACATTCACCGTTTGATGCATTCGTAAAAACGGCTGAAAATGGAGAATGGTACACCCTGGTGGACAGTTTTTGCCAAATTCATCAGCATAGAGTGGTTATTGTTTACCTTCTCGTTAACACTGAATGAGTTCTAAGATATTATGTTGCTCGCCAGATTTTTTCTATCTCTTCAAGAGTCCCATTTCTTATACCTTTACGAATATCCTGTAAAAGAAGGTTCATAAAAGTAATATTATGAATTGTAATCAGCGTTTGCGCTAGTAGCTCTTTTGCTTTGAGCAAATGGTGCAAATAGGCACGTGCGTATGTCTTGCAGGTAGTGCAAGGGCAGTCCTGTTCTATGGGCTGATTATCTTCCCTATAACGCGCATTAAGCAAATTAATGTGCTCTTTTTGTTGCTTCTTGACAAGCGCCCCCCCATGCCGACCAAGCCTGGTGGGATGCACGCAGTCAAAAGTGTCGATACCCATTTTGACGCCAGTGAAAATATCCTGGATGCCTCCAACACCTAATAAGTGTACAGGGCGATCGGAGGAAAGCTGTTCCATGGTCAATGATACGATATCATACATTTGTTCTTTATGAGCTCCTAGCGATCCTCCAATAGCATGACCAAAAAAATCTTCATGATTAACAAAGTCACAACTTTCTTTTCGTAAATCTGGATACACTCCCCCTTGAATTATACCATAAAGGGCTTGTTTTTGTTGTGGGAGTTCATCAAAAGCCTTTAAACTACGAATCGCCCATCTGTGGCTTCGGTGCATAGAGAGTTCTGTATATTGTTTTTCTACATGAAAAGGTGTGCATTCATCTAGAACAACAATTAAATCAGCACCAAGTTTACCCTGAACCTCAATAGATTTTTCTGGCGAAAGAAAACATTTCTGACCATTAAGGTATGACTTAAAAAGTGCACCTTCTTCAGAAATATTTAGCAACGATTTGCATTTAAACTGACCTTTTCCTTTAATTTCTTCTGCAATAGATCCGTGACCTAGACTAAAAATTTGAAAGCCTCCCGAATCTGTAAGCATAGGGCCGTGCCATCCTGTGAATTTTTGCAGTCCGCCCATTTTTTCAACAATCTCCGCTCCTGGTTGAAGCATCAGATGATAAGTATTGGATAAGATAATTTGCGTGCCTGCTTCTTTTACTGCATCAATAGGAACAGTTTTTATATCTGCTTTTGTTGCACAGAAAATAAAGGCAGGTGTTTCAACAACTCCATGTGGTGTAGTGAGGATTCCTAGACGAGCACGAGAATGGATATGTGGTTGGTTGTATGTAAAAGAAAAAAGAGGGTATCGCATAGTTTTTTTATAATTTTTTATGAAGAAAATGTGCCAAATACATAAATGGTGTATATAAAATAGACAAGACAATACGAAAAATACCAATGCCAAAAATATATGTATACCAGATGGTGGATAGTTCGTAAGAGCTAGGAGCAAAAACAAACCATGCTAAAATGGCAAATAATGTATTATCCCATATAATAGCAATTACTGTAGAGACGGCTGTTCTTAGCCAAAGAGAGTTTCCATTGGTTTTTTTATATATGAAACGGAAGCAAAATATATCTATATATTGGCTAGTGTAGTAAGCAACTGAACTAGCGCAAAAAATTGCAGGCGCAGGTGTAAAAAGTGCTTGAATATGAACATGAGCTGTACTCATTAATAAATCAGCAGCAGGCAAGGGCTTATAACCTGCTGTTAAAAGAAGTATAATAGTAGACATTAAATATCCACAAAAGCTAAGCATAACAGCTTTTTTTGCACTATCTATGCCATAAAATTCATTTAGCATATCGTTACATAGAAAAATAGATGTAAAAACTATTGTACCTAGTGCAATAGGGTCAGAAAAAAATGGAAACTGTACTGCTTTTAGAACTTGTATATTAGAAATTAATACGGAAAGCACCATATATGTTATAAGTCCTGCTTCTCCAAAGAAACGAAAAAATATTAATAAAAAAATAATAGAAAAGGTAAAAATTAAAGCTGATATCCAAATAGGATTTAGACTTTGTAAGAAAGTTAAAGATATATCCACATTAAGCATCGAGAAATTCGTTGTTGTACGCCGGTTATTTCTAGTCTCACCCTTGTGACAGATGAGAAGTCCACTCCATATTAACTTTTTCGCATGACTTTGTCATCCTCTGTTTTAAATCTATGTATATAGAGCCTAAGACCTTTGCTAAAGTTATAGAATATGTCAAAAGCTCTGCAGATGACGAGAGAATCTATTATAAAACCCGTATCACCCAATTAAACAAGGAGCTTAATAAAATTAAAACCAAGCTTGACAAGCTGATGGACTTCTTTCTGGAGGACAAAATAAACAGAAGAGGACCATGAAAGAAAAAGAGATGAGCTTACATCAAAAAGAACTCGTATTTTAATGGAATTAGAAGAGCATAATAACACAGATGATAACTTTACAGAAAATATGATAAACCTGCTTGGCAATGAGGTGCGAGGGATACCTGCAAGGTTTGTTATTTCATATATTGTTGCAAATACTTTAGGAGCAAAAGGAGCAGCTGCAATAATGAATCAGGGAGATAGAACCCTGCAAGCATCGGAGCAGTATTATACCAGGAATAATACTGCAATTAAAAAAGAAGCTGTCCAGTGGCGTAGTGTAAAGGAGCTACATCAATCTGAGGGTGAAGTATTTTTAAAAGAAAATATGTTCTTAATGCTAACTGCCCCTGGTGATGAAATTGAAATTGCCCAGGAAGTTGCAAAGAATCTGTGGAACGGACAGGATTGGCAATTGGAAACTGTAGACAGGGTA
>CAJQOD010000032.1 GCA_905479865.1 uncultured Rickettsiaceae bacterium
CTATTTTTTTTGCCATTTTTATCTCTTGTTTAAGTTGTTTTTTACAGTATTTTATACTGCTTGATTTTTCCAACTTACACAAAGTTTATGATAGACTCCCTTCCTTGCATCGTTTAGCATAGTTTTTATTTGATCAATCTCTTCTCGGAGTTCCAAATCCGCAGCATGTGAGCTGGGATCAATCTTGCTATTTGCACTCACTATTGACGGATATGCTCTATTACGGTTACTTATTCTTGATTTGCTTCTTCTACCTTGCTGGCGAGCGAGGTCTTCTTCAATCATCGCCTTATACATTTCGATATTTTCTTGAGAAATATTCTCTGTGTCATAGAATTCTTCATCTTCATATTCCCCATTAATCACGTTTTTTTTTGCTTGGGCAATATATTTTTTATTATAAAGAGGTGGACGCTTGCCTCCTTTAAACCCTTTACGATCAAAAATTTTATTATTTGCAGAGCGCTTCATGTAGCCATCAGGACCGGTTACACAAGCTGAAAGAAAAGAAATTAAAATAGTAAAAATAAGCACCTTTTTGAGCATGATTTCAATTCTAAGTTGGTGAAGAAGTGATTCTTATAGTCAATTAATGTCATATAAATTTGTTAGTTGCAACCGAGAATATAAACTTGATAAGAAATTATTGAATTATTTTTAAAACTGTGTCAGCCAAATACTTAGCCCCATCACTTTTTCTACTCAGTAAGTTTTTTGAAGTGCTATTGAGTAAGTTTCTATTACAAATTAGTTCATTTATTTTCTTCGCAAGAATTATTGCAGAAATATCTGTTTGGCGATAACACCAACCGGCATTGCTCGCTTCGATTGCTTTGGCATTAAAATACTGATGATCTTCCATAGCATGGGGCAGGGGAATAAAAATTGCAGGCAGTCCTATGCTTGTAAGTTCAGCAATAGTGCTTGCTCCTGAGCGGGCAATAACCAACTGTGATTTTTCGTATATTTTATCCATATTATGAAAGAACTCTGACAATTCATGCTTCACACCAATCTTATCATAGTACTCTGCAAGTTGTTTCTTCTCAAAAGAAGCAACTTGCTGAGTAATGCTTAACTCTATAGTCGGATTAAGTTTTTTTAGTTCTTCGATTGCATCTGGAATTAGAGTAGAGAATATTTGTGCTCCTTGGCTGCCGCCAAAGATAAATAGATGAAAATTTTTAGCATTAAAATCTTTTTTTTCCGGTAGCAATCTTATTGCTGACCTAATAATATCACCTGTGAAAAGTAATTTGGATTTGAAATTTATATTAATATTATCAGTTTCTTTATAAGATAAAGCGATTAATTTGGCTGAATTCGCAAAAAAGCGATTACTCTTTCCAAGGAAGCAGTTTTGTTCTTGTATTATCATTGGAATATTTAGTAGTCTTGCTGCAGCCATTGGCGGAAAGCTGGGATAACCGCCAAAACCGATAATAATTTCTGGTTTGATTTGTCTGATTAGAGCGATAGATTTAAGACAAGCAGATAGGATTTGAAAAGCTGATTTGATTTTACTCAGCAGTCCGGATATCTTTAGATGTAAGTTGATTATATGCGGCACAATTGGTAAGTCAGGGGGTAAATATTTCTGACATCTAAGGTCAGTAACTAGATGTATATTGAGTCCTGCTTTAGATAGTTCTTCTGCTAAAGCAATTGCCGGGAATAAATGTCCTCCAGTTCCACCTGCTGCTAATAATATGATTTTCTTTTTTGTCATTTCATTTAAATATCAATATCTTGCAGTTTATACTTAACAAGAGAGGTTTTCCTTTTTGTCAGGCTTAGTAACATACCGACAGCCAAAGCAATAGCTAGCGTAGATGAACCGCCATAACTAATAAAAGGTAGAGTCATGCCTTTTGTTGGAAGTAAATTCAAAGTCACTCCCATATTTATTGTGGCTTGCAATCCAAATTGAGTGATGATTCCAACAGAAGCTAATTGTACAAATTTATCATTCTCGCTATTTAGATGGATAAGGGTTCTAAGCACGATAAACGCAAAAACTGATATAAGCATTATACAAATAATTGCACCAAATTCTTCCCCAGCAACTGCAAATATGAAGTCAGTATGTGAATCAGGTAAATGCTGTTTTATTGCTCCCTCTCCTGGGCCTCTACCATATAATCCTCCACGTTCAAAGGCTAGTATAGATTTTACAACCTGATAATTTTCACTATTTTCCGGGTCAAGAAAACTGTTTATTCTTGAGGTTACGTGAGGTAAGAAAAAATAAGCGGAAATAGTACCGAAGAAACCACCAATGACGGCCAAGAAGAGCCAAATAACTGGTAGCCCTGCAACAAAAAGCTGAGTGCCAAATACCGCTGTGATCAGAACCAGCATTCCAAAATCTGGCTGAATAATTAGCAGAGAGGCAATCATGCTATACAACACTATACACACACGAAAACTTGGGAAGTTTTCCTCATATCCGAGAGATAAAATCCACCCGGTTACAATGGCAAAAAAGGGTTTTATAAACTCTGACGGTTGGTAAGAAAAACCGGCTATTCTTATCCAGCGAGTGGCTCCTTTGACTTCGTAGCCATAAAACTTCACTAGCACCAGCATCACGATACTAAATAAGAAACCTAAAATTCCCAGGCGCTTGATCCATTTTTTTTCAAGTGAAGAAAAGATGAGTGCAAAAGCTGAAGCAACAAGGAGATGAAGGACTTGTCTTGAAGAAAAATAATTGTCAGTTAAGCCAATTTTTTCTGCAACTGCTGAACTTGTTGTGGTTACCAGCATCAAGCTGAAGCCTATCAGAATTGCCAGGGCAGTGATGGTTTGTTGGTCGATGCCACGCCACCAGTTTTTGATAAAATTATTTTTGCTGAAATCTTGCATTATATAAGCTTATGAATTTATTTCCTCTATCTTCGAAGTTTTTGAACTGATCCAAAGAAGTACATGCAGGAGCCAGGAGAATATTTGCTTTTATTTTCTCCAGGCTAGCATCATTTACAGCCACATTAAACGCCTCTTCCATAGTATTGCAAATTATATACTCTACCTTGTTTTCCAGATATTCTGCAAATAATAACTTGCTTTTGCCGAAGAGGTAGGTTTTTTTGATGTTTTTAATAGATTTTTCTATAGGTAGTAGATTTTCTTCCTTAAATACACCGCCGGCCAGCCAAAAAATATTCCTAAGAGCAGATAGTGAACCGGCTGCCGCACTTGCATTGGTTGCTTTGCTATCATTATAGAAGCATAGATAACCCTGTGATCCTACAAATTGCATTCTATGAGTAAGTCCTTTGAAATTTTTAAGGTTTTTGACTATTGTTTTCCCACTGACTCCAAGTGTTCTACATACCGCAAAAGCAGCTGCAATATTTTCGCAATTATGTGCGCCGACCAGATTGTCAAGCTGAGGCATGGAGTATGATTCTTGATCAAAAAAATTATCAACTATATTTTTTGAGTTACAGCTTACCCCTGCTGGTTCTGGCTTCATACTAACAGGTATTAGCTTCGGTTCACTTGTATTCTTTAGTTTATAGTATAACTCTTTAGAAGTTATACTATTAGTACCAATTATCTTGAGACCATCACCCATTAAAACTTTGGCTTTTGCTTTACAATATTTGGAATAACTGCCATACCTGTCAATATGATCCGGGGTGATATTAAGCAGTACAGCAATCGTTGGATTAACGGACTCAAGTAAATCCAATTGAAAAGATGAAAGCTCCAGGATATAGCCTTTTGCGTGCTTTGGGAGCGATAAAACAGGCAGACCAATATTTCCGCCAATATGATAACCCAGAGCATTCTCCGTTAAAATATGACCTATCAGTGCTGTGGTCGTACTTTTACCGTTGGTGCCGGTGATTACAATGATTTTTGAGTTATAATTTGTTTCTAAAAAAATCTGTATATCAGAAGAAATCAATATATTACAATTAGTTGCTAATAAAAATACCTCATGTGATTTCGGTATTCCAGGGCTAATGACAATCATATCTAGCTGTTGCCATTTAGGGTCTGATATAGGAAGTAGAAATTGTTGGTCAAATTTATTACGATTAGTATCAGAATCATCCCAGCAGATAATCTCCCTTGCATTTTCTTTAAGAAATTCAAAGCTTGAAATGCCGCTAATTCCCAGCCCAAAGATGCCTATTTTTTTATCTTTTTTATTATTCATACTCATTTCCTTTGCACCATTGTTTTTGCACTGTCCAATGGATTGCTGTACCCATAAAGGGGTTCGTGGGTGACGAGAGAAGGAAAATCTCCTGTCCAATGGATTGCCACAGTTGCCAATGTTTCCTTGTAGTGACGGGAAAAGAAAGCACAACATACGTCATTGCGAAGGAGTACCAGTGACTGTGGTAATCCATTTATTATTGCAAAATATATACTATCTGCATTTTGATTACTCATCTTTTTTACCTGCATTTGCAGCAAGTGATGCTGATATAAATTTTTCAAGGTCGCCATCAAGTACACCAGATGAGTTACTGGTTTCATAATTGGTGCGTAAATCCTTGACCATTTGATATGGCTGCAGAACGTAGGATCTAATCTGGTGTCCCCAACCATTGTCAGTTTTGGCAGCATTTTGCTTATTTGCTTCTTCATTTTTCTTTTGTAGTTCCAGTTCAAATAATCTGGCTTTCAGCATTTGCATGGCTTCTGCTTTATTACGGTGTTGCGATCTGTCATTCTGACACTGTACTACAATATTTGTTGGAATATGAGTGATACGTACCGCAGAATCTGTAGTATTCACGTGCTGACCACCAGCTCCTGATGCTCTATAAGTATCAATTCGCAAATCTTTATCTTCGATAGCAATATCAATATTATCATCAACTTCCGGGTATACCCAGCAGGAAGCAAAGCTAGTCATTCTCTTGCCAGCAGAATTAAAAGGAGATATACGAACCAGGCGATGTACACCGGATTCAGTTTTGAGCCAGCCATACGCCATATCGCCGTTGAATTTAATACAACATGATTTGATACCGGCGTCTTCACCGGAAATTATATTGATGATTTCAGTTTTAAAACCCATACGTTCACCAAAGCGTAAATACATTCGCATCATCATTAATGCCCAATCATGGCTTTCAGTGCCACCAGCTCCTGCATTTATTTCCAGGAAGCAATTATTACCATCTGCTTCACCCGAGAATAAGCATTCTGTTTCAAGTTTTTCTGCTGCAATTAAGATATTTTCAAGAGCTTGCTGGATTTGTTGAAGCATTTCTGTGTCATCATCTTCTTCGGCGATAGTAGCAAGTTCAATATTCTCCTGCACTCCATCATTAATATAATCATAAGTTCCAATGATTTTCTCGAGTAAACTTTTTTCCTTTAAGATAGAGCCGGCTTTTTGTTGATCACTCCAAAAGTCTGGATCAAGTGATAGCTCTTCCAGTTCGGTTACACGCTTTCTACTACTATCCGGGTCAAAGAGACCTCTTGAGTAATATGAGTGATTGCTCGATTCTGGTTTTTAAGTTTTCTAATTCAGCACGCATTTTTATTACCTTAAAATGATATTTTGCTATATATTACTGTTTATTTCGAATAATTTATAGAAAATTTTTAAAAATAAAATGATTAACAAAAAATTTATCAGAAATTTTTCCATTATTGCTCATATTGATCATGGAAAGTCAACATTAGCTGATCGTTTAATTGAATATTGTGGCGGGTTACAGCAGCGTGAGATGAGTCAGCAGGTTCTGGATTCAATGGATATTGAGCGTGAACGTGGAATTACCATTAAAGCTCAAACTGTGCGTCTTGAATATAAAGCAAAAGACGGAAACACATATCACCTAAATTTGATGGATACGCCCGGGCATGTGGATTTTTCATACGAGGTAAGCAGGTCGCTTGCAGCATGTGAAGGGTCGCTGCTGGTTGTTGATGCAAGCCAGGGCGTGGAAGCCCAGACGCTAGCTAATGTATATCAGGCGATTGAAAATAATCACGAGATTATTCCAGTATTGAACAAAATTGATCTACCGGCAGCAGAACCTGAGATAGTTAAAAAGCAGATAGAAGAAGTTATAGGCATTGATACAAGTGATGCCTTGATGATATCTGCAAAAAGCGGTATTGGCATAGAAAATGTGCTAGAAGCCATTGTACATCGCCTGCCGGCACCAAAAAATGAATTTATCGAAGAAGAAAAGCGGGATGCTCTGAAGGCACTACTTGTTGATAGTTGGTATGACCAGTATTTGGGTGTGGTTATTTTAGTCCGCATTTTCCAGGGTTCTTTAAAAAAAGGTATGAAAGTGAAGATGCTTTCTACCCAGAAAATATATAACGTAGATAATGTTGGTTATTTTACGCCCAAGAAAGTTATGTGCGATTTGCTCGATGAGGGGCAGCTGGGTTTCTTTACGGCGTCAATTAAGAAAGTTGCTGATTGTAAAGTTGGTGATACCATAGCAGAAGATAGCAAACAAAACATAACTATGCTGCCAGGTTTTAAACCAAATTTACCTGTAGTGTTTTGTGGTCTGTATCCATCTGATGCTTCCGAATTTGAAGCTCTGAAAGATGCACTTGAGAAATTGCATTTAAATGATGCAAGTCTTGAGTTTGAGACTGAGAGTTCCAATGCTCTGGGCTTTGGTTTTCGTTGCGGCTTTTTGGGGTTGTTGCATCTTGAAATTGTGCAGGAAAGACTGGATCGTGAGTTTGATCTTGATTTAATTACTACAGCTCCAAGTGTTATTTACAAAATGAATATCCGGGGTGGAGAACAAATGGAAGTTCATAATCCTGCAGATTTTCCAGACGTTCAGACGATTGAATCAATGCTGGAACCCTGGATTAAAGCAACGATTATGGTACCGGAGGAATATCTGGGAGCTGTTCTTGCTTTGTGTACAGATAAGCGAGGCACACAAAGCGATATGCGATATATATCTGGAAGAATTATGCTAGTTTATAGATTGCCACTTAACGAGATAGTCTTTGATTTTTATGATCGACTGAAGAGCTGTACAAAAGGCTATGCCAGCTTTGATTGGGAAATGGATGGGTATGAAGAGAGTAATCTGGTTAAGCTGAGTATTTTAGTCAATAGTGAACCTGTCGATGCGCTTTCAACAATCGTGCATAAATCAAGAGCTGAATTTCGTGGTAGAGAGCTGTGTAAGCGCCTGAAAGACCTGATACCAAGGCAGTTGTTTCAGATAGCGGTACAAGCAGCCATTGGCGGTAAAATCATTGCCAGAGAAAATGTGAAGGCGATGCGTAAGGATGTTCTTGCCAAATGCTATGGTGGTGATGTATCGAGAAAACGTAAGTTGCTTGAAAAACAGAAAGCCGGTAAAAAGAGAATGCGCAATGTAGGTAATGTTGAGATTCCACAATCGGCCTTTATTGCAGCATTAAAGGTCGGTGATGATTAAATTTAACAGGAAGCAGGATAAACTGGCTATTATTGCTCCGGCTTCCGGGTGCAAGGATGCACAAGGGCGAATGGATAATGCCGCAAGCTTTGAGCGTTTGCAATCTACCGTTAGTTTTTTTGAAAAAAACGGTTTTCAGTGTACCTACGATGATCAGATATTTTCAGGTGATACCCTGGAATATTTTGCTTCGCCAAAAGTAGAACGCCTGAGGCAATTAAAGAATGCACTTGAAGACCCGAATGTGAAGATCATTTCTGCTTTTCGTGGTGGTTATGGTTGCTCGGAGATAGTTTTTGACTGTCTTGATATAGTGCCATCCGGCCCCAAGATTCTTATAGGGTTTAGTGATATTACAGTGCTGCATTTCCTATTTAATCAGTATTATAAATTTCCTTCTGTTCATGGCGCTATGTACGTGCAGCAAAAAGGGATGCTGGAAAAGGTTGTTTCTGTGCTTGCAGGCAATGATATTGATATTGACCTAAAACCATTAAATAAGGCAGCTAAGATTTCTTCCAGTATTACCGGCGAGATGTTAGGTGGTAATTTAACATTACTATGTAATATGATTGGTACTAAGCTGCATCCTGTTACTAAAGATAAAATTTTGTTTATGGAAGATGTGAGCGAAAAAGGATATCAGGTACATCGTCATTTGATGCATATACACAATGCGAGGTTATTTGAGAAGGTACAAGGCATAATATTTGGAGATTTTATAAACTCTGATGAGCATATTGAGCCAACTATAAAAACTTTTATTGATGAATATTTGGCGAATGTTCCAACTTATAAGACAACAGGGATTGGGCATGGAGAAAAAAATCATCCAATTACCATTGGAGGAGTAGGGAAAATAGTCAATAAGCATTTGACAGTACATAGTCCGTTTAAGCTGGTGTAATAAATAATGCGTATAAGAATCGGTAGCAGAAAAAGTAAATTATCTCTTATCCAAACTAATATGGTGATAGAGCTTATAGGCAAGTATTTTCCAGATGCAGAATGTATACTAGTTCCAATCGTTACCACTGGCGATAAAATTATCGATAAAAATCTGTATGATATTGGTGGCAAAGCTTTGTTTCTTAAAGAGCTGGAAGAGCAGTTACTGGATAAAAAAATCGATCTGGCTGTGCATTCTCTCAAGGATGTGCCTGGAATTTTGCCGGACGGACTATCGATTGCAGCAGTTCTTGAGCGTGCTGATCCAAGAGATTGTTTCGTTTCATTGAAGTATAAATCCATCGAGGAATTACCGCATGGTACTGTGATAGGAAGCTCTTCTGTGCGCCGCACGGTGATTTTACAACAACAGCGTCCTGATCTAAAAATCGTACAATTTCGAGGTAATATAGACACCAGGCTTAATAAGCTGCAAAATGAAGAAGTCGATGCAACAATTTTGGCATGTGCCGGGCTGATTAGGGCAGGGTTGTTTAATTCGTCCTATTGCTATCCTTTGGAGGTTGCAGAGATGTTGCCGGCTGCCGGCCAGGGTATAATAGGTATTCAGGCTAGAGATGATGATCAGAATATGCAAGATATTTGCAATAAGATCAATCATCTGGAAACGTGGCATCTAGCTCAGGCAGAACGAGGCTTTTTGTCTTATCTGGATGCCAGTTGTCGAACTCCATTGTCTGCACATGCCATTTTTACTGGAGATAAAATAAAAGCCAGCTATATGTTATCTGATATTGAAGGTAAAAAAATTCAATATCACCAGGAGCTGGGAGAAATTGAAACTGCGGCTGACATGGGCGTTAAAGCGGCAATAGAATTAACGAATAGGTCTGGGGAAGAGGCTTGAAATCCTCCCCCTTCGTTAATTCTGATGATGGCATTTCAATATCTTTTCCCAAAAAATGTCATTGCGAAGCCCGTAGGGCTTCGCAATGACGGAACTGTTTATGTAATCTTTACAGTAATGGGTATTTTTGTTAAAAAGAGTTCTGTAATTTTAGAAATATAGCTTAACTACTAAATTGCTCTTTTATAACTCTATCCTCAAATGTGTGGTGCTTGTCAAAGAGAATACGAATCACTTTTTTGTTGGTTGATTTAATGGATACTGATTTGATATTCTGAAACTCATAGAAATCTGCTACTGCATTAACCGGTCTTTTTTCATATTCTATTATTTCAAATTTGATGGTTACATCTGTTGGAAGTAGAGCTCCATTCCATCTGCGTGGCCGGAATGGACATATAGGTGTTAGGCACAAAACTTTGGAAGTTAAGGGAACGATGGGGCCTCCGGCTGAAAGATTATATGCACTGCTGCCTGCAGGAGCAGATACAAGTGCTCCATCTGCTGAAAGTTCCATACGCTCGATCCCGTCAATTTCAATTTTAAATTTTGCTGCCTGGTTGGTTTTTCTGAATATTGAAACTTCGTTAATAGCTAGTGCGTTGAATTCTTGCCCTGTGACGCTTATTGCATGCATTTCTAATGGGTAGAGTTTTGTAATTTCAGAGTTTTTTAAATTGTCCAGGAATTTTTCTGTATGTAGATTATTCATCAGAAAACCTATGCTTCCAGCATTTATTCCATAAAAAGGTATGTTCAAATGCATAAATTTATGTAGAGCGTGCAACATACTGCCGTCGCCGCCAATTACTATAATCAAATCAGCTTCTTCCGGTGAGTGACTGCTAAATATTTTCTCAAGAGATTCTGCAATCTTCAGAGTTTCCTGTGACTTGTTATAAATTACTGCAATTTTTTGCATTTTAAAATTCTGTTTTTCCATAGAAGATATATTATATGGTTTAAAAATAGTACGATAAAGCCGGAAGCAATTACATCACTTGCAAAATGTCCTCCCATCATAATACGGGACAGGCCAATAAAAGAGCCAAAAACTAACGCTCCCAGATATATTCTGACAAAGTATAGATGGCTTGCAACATAGGCTATGGCAGTAAAATAAAACCCCATTGCTGCGTGACCTGAAGCAAATGAGCAGTTTGTGTCACACTGATCAGAGATTGTAAATGCCCTGGAAAATGTCTTCTCTCCATCGAATTCCACTATTTGCCCAGGGCGTGCGCGGCCAAAATTTTCTTTCAGGGTTGAGTTGACTGTAATTCCTGGTCCAATTGCTGCTGTAATCAACAAAAAGAATGCCCAGGAGCTAATTATACGTTTTACACTTTTATACTTAAGAATAATATACAGTAAATAGGTAAAACAAATTGCTACAAACAACCCTGTTAGGATAGGGACAACTCTGAAAAAGAATTGTACGACTGGTTGTTTTTTGTATTGAAAACCAAAATCCGAGCCATAAAAAACATTGGAGATAGCGATGTCAAGATCAGGGAAAAGTATAAAAACGAGTGTCAATACTCCAAACATTATTACACTTATATTAACCAAGCGGTTATTAATCATAGACGATACAACAATAATAGGTTATAACCAACTGTTCAAATTTTTTAATAATATAGCAAATTAAATGTCATTCAACCTGAAAACCTATAAAGATAAATTATTATTTCTACCTCTAGGAGGTTCAAATGAAATTGGAATTAACGTTAACTTATACCATTTCCAGGGAAAGTGGATTATGGTTGATTGTGGTAGCGGTTTTGCAGATGAACATCTTCCAGGTGTAGATATGGTCGTAGCTGATTTGAGTTTCATCGAGTCTCACAAGAAGGACCTTCTAGGAATTGTTTTAACACATGCTCATGAAGACCATTTGGGTGCCATCCAATATTTATGGGATGAGCTGGAATGCCCAATTTATACCACAAAATTCACCAAAGCTTTTTTAAAGAGCAAATTATCTGAATATTCTTTTTCCAGCAAAATGAATATTCACGAAGTTGATCCGAAGAAGAAATTTGACTTAGGGCCGTTTTCCATAGAGATGATTGGGCTGACGCATTCTGCGCCAGAGATGCAGGCTTTGATGATCAGAACTGCGGCGGGAAATATTCTGCACACGGGAGATTGGAAGTTTGATCCAAAGCCAATTATTGGTGAAGCCTCGGATCAGGCGGCTTTAAAAGCTTGTGGAGATGAAGGAGTCTTAGCCTTGGTTTGTGATTCAACAAACGTATTTAATGAAGGTGTATCTGGTTCTGAGGGAGATGTTCGAGAGAGTTTGGTTGATATTATCGCCGGATGTCCAAAGATGGTAGTAGTTACAACATTTGCGTCTAATCTGGCGCGCCTGGATACCATAATTCATGCCGGGCAAAAGGCTGGAAGAAAAGTTGCCGTAACCGGTCGTAGCTTGCACAGGATGCTGGCAGCTGCGCAAGAGAGCGGATACTTAAATGATATAAATCCATTAATTGATGAGAAATTAGTTGGTAACTATAAAAGAGAAGAGTTGCTTATCATAGCAACCGGTTGTCAAGGTGAGTCGATGGCAGCGACAGGAAAGATGGCAAGCGGTTCACACCATTCCGTTAAACTGGCTGCAAAAGATACGGTGATTTTCTCTTCAAAAATTATTCCAGGAAATGATAAGAAGATTTTCAGGTTATTCAATATTTTTGTCAAAAAAGGTATTGAGGTTGTAACAGAGAGAGAGCATTTTGTGCATGTATCGGGTCATCCTGCTGTTGAAGAGCTCAAAGAAATGTACAAGCTAGTGCGTCCGCATGTCTGCATTCCGGTACATGGTGAACCTATACATATCCATGAGCATGCAAAATTAGCTAGAGCTAATGGCATCAAGTATGCTGTGGAAGTAGAAAACGGTAGTGTTGTTCTCCTGGAAGAAGAAGCTTCAAAAATTATAGGCATAGTCAAAAATGGTTATTTGGCTGTAGATGGTAATTATCTATTGCCTGAAGATTCATCTATCTTTAAAATGCGCAGGAGAATGCGTGAATCAGGTGTTGTGGTTGCTTCAATTGTGCTAGATGCAAAACTAAAGCTGGCTGCTCCACCCATGCTGTCAATGCCGGGTTTGCTTGACCATATTGAAGATGGTGAGCTAATTTCCTCTATAAAACAGGAAATAGTGGATGCCTTGTTTGATCAACGCAAAAAAACTAAAGGCGAGCTGATTAATGATCAGATTGATGCTTGCGTAAAGAGGTTGCTTAGAAGAGTAATCAAGCACGAAACTAATAAATCTCCGATGATTATTGTAAATGTTGAAGAAATCGAGTAAAAATATTCCCAGGTAAATAACTAATACTTAAAACCCGGGAATAAAATTTGAACTTAAAAACCTTATCACGCTGCTGCGTTTAGGTCTTCCAAACTTAAGTCACTCCATTAGCTCGTGTGGAACTGCTTTTTTAATAAGCTTACTGAGCCAAGAGTTGCTTAAATATCACTGCACCACTAGCAAGTGCTGTAGCTACATCATCAGGAAAACCGCAACTTCTGAAGCTAAGGTTACAACCCCAGAAACAGCTGCCATAGCTAATACTGCTTCCATACCAATTACCTCGCAATTTGTTGACTTCATACCTAAAACCAGAATCAAGGGATACTTAATGTAACAACACCCCTTATCTATTAGGATAGGCGATTATTCTTAATAAATAGTTAAAATTTTAAAAATAATTTAGATTATTTTAAGTATTGTTATTACGTGCCTTCAGAAGAGTCATTATGTGGTAGTATATGTAGTATTTCAGTTAAATTAGTGCAGACTATTTCAATGCATCAATTCGTTTTTTATATTCCCCATTGAAGATGTAGTTTCCGGAAATTAGCATATTGGCACCTGCTTTACGGCATAATTTAGCAGTTTCCTCAGTAATACCGCCATCTATTGCTAGTAACACTTCTTTACCTATTAAGATCTTTGCAAGTTCTGATATTTTACCAAGTTGACTATGAATAAATTTTTGTCCACCAAAACCAGGATTCACAGTCATTACGAGTATCAAATCAATATTATCGATAATATAGTCCAATATATTGATTGGGGTAGTTGGTAATAGAGAAATTCCGGCTTTTAGATCAAGATTTTTAATTTCTGCAATAGCCCGATCCAAATGTCTAGTGGCCTCGGGATGAATGGTAATTATATCAGCCCCGGCTTCTGCATAATCCTTGAGATATATCTCAGGTTGCTCAATCATCAGGTGTACATCAAAGGGCAGGGAAGTATGTTGCTTCAAAGCTCTAATTACCGGCGGTCCAAAAGTAAGGTTAGGTACAAAATGCCCGTCCATGACATCAATATGAATCATATCAGCTCCAGCTTTTTCTAGTGCTTTGATCTCTTGCTCTAAATTAGCAAAGTCAGCAGAAAGTATGGAAGGAGAGATTTTAATCATTTTATTACCTTTTATTTAGTATTTGTTTATGTAAGTTAAAGTTTGAGTTTCTCTCTTTTGCTAATTTCCTTAAGAGATATTTATGTTTTGGTTCTGATTATTTATGGTAATTCTGCATAAAACAGCTTCAATGTATTGTAAAAAGCAATTATAATAATATGGCTGTATGATAGCATAAATCAATTATTTTGAAATGATTAATGAACATCATTATTGAAATTGCCAAAGACGTTGAAGATTGGGATAAATATCCTGAATTAAATTCCGAGTATTTTTCTGAAATTGTACAGCGTATCTTAGTAAAATATCCTAATTTTGCTAAAGTAAGAGAGTTTGAGCTATCAATATTGCTGACTAATGATACTAAAATGCAGTTGTTAAATAATGAATTTAGAGGGAAGGATAAAACAACCAATGTGTTATCCTTCCCTGACCTGGAAATTAATTGGCGTAAGATAGTTGAATTTTCAGTAGATACGGAGTATATGTATCTTGGTGATATAGCATTTAGTTATCAAGTCGTTGCACAGGAAGCAAGACTTAAGCTGATTAGTTTTCAAGATCATTTTAAACATTTGCTAATTCATGCTATACTACATCTGATCGGATATGATCATATGGATGAAGAAGAGGCGCAAGCAATGGAAACTCTTGAGATTGAGATCTTAAATAGTTTCGGGATAGCCTCTCCATACTAATTAAATAAAATTATAACAAATTATGCCTAAATCTTCAGATAATGACGGTCCCACGGTGGGGGATAGTTCAAACATCAATATATTTTCAAAATTAAAATTATTCTTTAAAAAATTGCTCTCAAGCAAAGTACCTCCTAAACAGCTCAAATCAGACGTAGATCAAAATGATTTCTCTGAACTTGCTACTGAGGGCGAAATTATTAGTAATATTGATAGTTTTTCTGAAAAAACACTTGAAGATATTATGATTCCACGTTCGGATATTATTTCCGTGAGCTTGGATGTTACTCTTGAAGAGCTTAGTGAGCTAATGGTAGAACATACTCATACCAGAATTCTTATATATAAAGAGCGTTTGGATAATATTGTTGGGTTTGTACATATAAAAGATCTTTTTAAGGTAATTGTCCATTCCAAGAAATTCAATCTCAAGAGGCTTATCCGGAAACACATTATTTCCCCTCATTCAATGAAATTAATTGATTTGCTAGCTCAGATGCAGCGAGGTCGTACTCATATTGCAATTATTGTCGACGAATATGGTGGGACTGATGGGCTTGTGACAATTGAAGATATCATAGAAGAGATTGTCGGCAGAATTGATGATGAGCATGATATCGGCATCGATAAAGATTATAAGATTCTTAAACCCGGGTTGATTGTCACTAGTGCAAGGGTAGGCATTGAAGAGCTTGAGAATGTACTTAACACGCAGTTAAAAGGTGATGAGGACGAGTTCGATACCATAGGCGGATTAATAATGGCTAAGTCAGGTAGCGTGCCGGAGAAGGGTGAAGTTATTAATATCACCAATAATGTGGTAGCAGAAATTTTGGAGTCGACTCCACGTACTATTAAACAGATCAAGATTACTTACACAACAACGTAATTGGATTTGCAGGATCAGGGAGCAATGAAAAAAGTTTATCTCAAGCAGATCAAGGCTCAAAATTATCGTAATTTTTCAGAGTTATCTTTAAATTTTATGGATGGCATCAATATTATTGTCGGTTCCAATGGTAGTGGAAAGACTAATATTTTAGAATCCGTATCATTGCTATCTCCCGGTAAAGGCTTAAAATCAGCACATTTTGATGATATTTGCAAGGTCGGAACAGGTTCTTGGCAAACTGACTTTCATCTGCAGAGTAAGCTGGGTAGTGCCGAGATATCGACATCCTTTTTAGCCCGGGAAAAATCCAGGAAAATAAACTATAATGGCTCCAGGATAGCAAGTAGTGAGCTTTCCAACCTACTTAATGTGATTTGGCTGACGCCGCAAATGGAAGTGCTATTCCTGGGAGGAGCAAGTAGCAGGAGGCGGTTTCTTGATCGTATTGTTTTTAATTTTGATCACAATCATGCAAAAAAAATTGCTACATACGAACATTTTATGCGTGAGCGCAATAAAATTTTATCGCAAGGAGATTTTGTATCGCAAGGATCGTGGCTTACAACTTTAGAAGAAAAAATGACTGTAGAAGCAGATTGTATAGAGCGAGCAAGGAAAAAGGCTATAGCTCTAATGCAGGAATCTATTGACATTTTGGACACGCAATTTCCCAAAGCCAGTTTGGCAATTAGTAAATTATCTGAGGAGCAGGGTAATTGGGGTGAGTTTATGGAAAGCTATATGTCAATTCTTGCTAATAATCGCCAAAAAGATTCATATTCAGGTAGAACAAATTTTGGTGTACACAAAAGTGACTTAATAGTTTTTCATAAAGCACAACAACGATCAGCTAGCTTGTGTTCAACCGGTGAGCAAAAAGCTTTACTGATCTCTGTGATATTAGCATCTATAGAATTTATCCTGCGTAATACCCAAACAACACCTATATTATTGCTTGATGAATTGTTTGTACATTTGGACGATACCAGAAAAAAACATCTAGCCGAATATATAACTAGTAGTAAACTACAGACATTTATAACAGCAACTGATATAATCGGCATCGAGGATTTGGCTGCGAACGCACATATTATTAATTTATGATTATGCAGGAAGAATTAAAAAGACCGGATTGGATAAGAGTTAAAGCTCCAGTCTCAAAAGGTTATCAAAATACGAGAAACCTTATCAGGGACTTGAACCTAAATACCGTATGTGAAGAAGCTGCGTGTCCTAATATTGGTGAATGCTGGGAGAAGAAGCATGCAACAGTTATGATACTAGGTTCAGTTTGTACCAGATCTTGCGCTTTTTGTAATGTCAAGACGGGGCGGCCAGATTTGCTTGATCCACATGAACCGGAAAGATTGGCTATTGGTGTTAGCAGGCTTGGACTTGAGCATGTAGTGATTACTTCTGTAGATAGGGATGATCTTCCAGACGGAGGTGCCAGGCACTTTGCAGATTGTATCGAAGCTATTAGATCTGCGGCGTCAAAAACTACCATAGAAGTTCTTACTCCGGATTTTTTAAGAAAAGAGGGTGCTGTGGAGGTTGTTGTTGCCGCAAAACCAGATGTGTATAATCATAATATTGAAACTGTTCCATCTTTATATAAGACGATAAGGCCAGGAGCCAGGTATTTTCATTCCTTAAATATATTGCATAATGTCAAGAAGCTTAATCCTAACATTTTCACTAAATCTGGAATTATGGTTGGACTTGGTGAGACGACAACAGAAATATTGCAGGTAATGGACGACCTCAGAGCTGCCAATGTTGACTTTATGACCATTGGGCAATATTTACAACCAACCAAAAAGCATGCAAAAGTTGACAGGTATGCCACGCCTGATGAGTTCAAATATTTAGAAAGAGTCGCTAGAACTAAAGGATTCTTGATGGTATCTTCCTCTCCACTTACTCGTTCATCATATCATGCAGGCGATGATTTTAGAAAGATGCAAGTAGCAAGGCAAGAAAATCTCAATTCGCATTTTCAAACTCAGAATTAATGGATAGATAAGATGCGTTCCTTTCAAGAAACCAGGATTATGCCTTACGATGCAGGGCTTATTTACAATATTGTGATGGATATAGAAAAATATCCACAATTTTTACCTTGGTGTAGTTCGGCTGTTATCCTGTCAAAGAATGAGGAATATCTTACTGCTAAATTGGTAGTGGAGTTTAAAAATTTCTCAGAAAGCTATGTTTCCAAGGTTTTTAGCCATCAAACTTCAGAGGGTTATGATATAGAAGTACAAGCTATCTCGGGTCCATTTAGATATTTAAGGAATATTTGGCAGATAAAATCGCTAAATAATGCTTCAGAGGTTAAGTTTTCTATTGATTTTGAATTCAAATCTATCATAATGGACATACTTATAGGTATAGTTTTTTCTACTGCTACTGAAAAGATGATCGTCGCATTTGAAGCTAGGGCAAAGGAGTTATCAATAAATTAGTGTGATCTTGCGGCAATATGCTTATAAAAAATCACCAGTTAGTATTATTTTATTGTACGTTAAATAAAGATGATGCTAGAATTGGGGGTGTTAAATTAATTAACAATCGAAATTAAATAAGGAGATTTTAAATGAACAAAGGAAATTTTGTATCATATATAGCCGATAAACATAACTGCACTAAAGCTGAAGCGGAAAGAGTTGTCGATACGTTCACAAGCTCTGTAATTGGCGCACTAGGTAAAGGTGAGGAAGTATCACTGGTCGGTTTTGGAAATTTCAGTGTAAGTAGCGTTAAGGCTCGTCCAGGCCGTAACCCAAGAACAGGTGAACAAATCCAAATCAAGGCTTACAAGCAGCCTAAGTTTAAAGTTGGTCAGAAGCTAAAAGACGCTTGTAACTAATATTGAATTTTTTAAAACAGGCTCTTCTTGATGGGAACGAACTTATCTTTCAATCAGGGTCTGTTTTGGCTTAGGGTAGCCTGGTTGGTAATGTAGTTACCAGCCTGGTTTATTTGTTTTTTTAGCATTTTTGCATAAGCAAGAATGCTTTGTTGCGTACTATATCTCAATTCACTGCTGTTGATTATTGTCATAAGTTTAGTTGCCGCTAATATTTTCTGTCATACGTTATTATCAAAAAGGATGCAGTTTGCATGACATTTAGTAATTAAACTAAAGAGTTTTCACAAGTTGCTAGCAATAAGTTATGACTGAAACTGTTTCTTCAAATAAAAAGTAGTCTATAAATATAAGTATGTGTGTTAAGTTCTACCATAGCAACTCTTGGGTATTTAAGATATTATTGTTCCTTATATAAAAGCTGGAGAAATAGTATTTGGGGGCATTAATAGGATAAATCTCTTCATTTTGAGTTATCATGTTGACCACGAAATAAATATAGCTCCTTGAGATGACAGAATTTTAGGCAAACTTGGTACAAGTAAGCATATTCTATCTTTTTCCTAAGAAAAAATGTAAAAAACGTTAGAAAGTAAATTTCTATAAATAAAATATTACTATAGAAGTATCAAATTAAGTTAACTAAAATTTAATATAAATAATAAAAAATTCTTTATGCGTTGTTTATCTTACTGTACTGCTTCTGAATATAAAATAGTTGATTTAGTTGAATATTTAAATAACAAAGGTTTAGAGCCAAAATATTTTGATGACGCTGTTTATGTACAATTAAGGGATAGAAAAGATACAAATAGTGATGTTTTTTTCTTTCCTTTCGGCTGTATTACTATTTGGGGTAGTAGCGAAATACATGAGAAGTCAATATTACAAGATATTACAGACTTTGAAATAGATAGAGTTGATGAGGTAATTTCAGATTTTATATATTTTGAGTATAATGATAAAACAAGTAGTAATGATAACAAAACGTTTATTGACGAAGAAAGAAATAAAATCATTCTTGCTGATAAATCAGAATATATCAAACTATCTATTTCTCATGCTTTAGCTCAATCTGTAAAATTAAGTATTTTAGAGAAATCGGTTAGTAAAATTCTAAAAAAAACAGCACCAATTCAGCAGGAACTTGCTGCTACTGGTAGTGTTTCATTATCTAAAAAGGAAATATCGAGTCTATCATAAACTTTGTGTAAGTTGGAAAAATCAAGCAGTATAAAATACTGTAAAAAACAACTTAAACAAGAGATAAAAATGGCAAAAAAAATAGATAACAAAGCAGTAGATGTAAATACTAAATTAGTA
>CAJQOD010000033.1 GCA_905479865.1 uncultured Rickettsiaceae bacterium
GTTTCAGTGTCTATTTCACTCCCCTAATCGGGGTTCTTTTCACCTTTCCCTCACGGTACTTGTTCACTATCGGTCGTTAGAGAGTACTTAGGCTTGGAGGGTGGTCCCCCCATATTCAGACAGGATTTCACGTGTCCCGCCTTACTCTAGGACTAAAAAAACATTACCTATACGGGGCTATCACCCATTATTGCCAACCTTTCCATGTTGTTCTAGTTTGTTTTTTAAAGCCACTTGCCTGGTCCGCGTTCGCTCGTCACTACTAACGGAGTCTCGGTTGATGTCCTTTCCTTCAGCTAATGAGATATTTCAGTTCACTGAGTTTGCCTCATATAGCTATGTATTCACTATATGATACCTGATAAATCAGGTGGGTTTTCCCATTCGGAAATCTCCGGATCAAAGTCTATTCACAACTCCCCGGAGCTTATCGCAGTGTATTACGTCCTTCATCGCCTTCTAACGCCAAGGCATCCACCAAATGCTCTTATATTATTTAGTTTGCCAAAACTTGAGATCACACGATGCATGCAGAGTTAATTCTTACACGCTTCAGTATATACTCGCGATAATAAAATCGCGGTGTGTATTTAGTTTTTATTCTTTATCAACTTTTCAAACAGCTACAAGCCTTCATCGTTGCTTGCGTGAGAATTTTTATACATACATACCTATTCATTGTCAAACACTATTTTCAAAAAAATCGTGGTTATTTGCTTTTTTTAAATACTATTAGGAAGAATGTATAAGTGCCAATAAATAGAGAGCATTCAAATGAATTTTCTTGACATAAGAGAACAATCTGAGTTATCCTGCAAAAATCACTTAAAGAATGAAATCATTTTTATGAATACTTTTGAAGTAAATTTTTTGGATAATAAATGTTGGCGCTGGCAAAACTAGAAGTTTTTCTGCGAACAAATTTTTTATTTCAAAATATATACTTTTAAAGGATCATAATCATGTTTAAATCATATAAAATTTATGCTGCTATCGCAGCTATCTTACTCTTGACCTTCTTGGTTAATATTCAAACCAACCATAAACAAGACTCCTTGCCCTTAATAGCTATTGCAAATTACGGGCCTCACTCCTCCCTGCAGAAAACTATCGATGGAATGAAAGCAGAGCTAACTAAACTGGGCTATGTTGAAAACAAAAGCATCAGGTACGAAATAGCTGATGTGAACTTTGAAACATCGCTAATCATTCAAATGCTAAGCAAACTTAAAAGCAGCAAGCCAGATATTCTTGTTACTTTATCCACACCAATTGCCCAATCAGCAAAAAATATGATTAGGGATATACCCGTCATATTTACTGATGTTACTGATCCAGACAGTGCTGGCCTGGTATCAGGCGATCCAAGCAGCAATATCACAGGCGCTTCAGATAAACAGAATCTGCTACCTATGCTCAAATTTGCAAAACAGCTACTGCCAACAGCTAAAACTGTTGGTGTATTGTACTCAACCGGTGAAGCCAATGACATTTCAATGGTCAATATGTTGGAAAAAACTGCAGCTAGCCTCGAAATGAAAGTAATGGCAGTACCGGTGGAACACGCACGTGATGTTGTAACTAGAGTGAAACTATTTAAAGGTAAGGTAGATTTTATTTATACCGGCTCAAGTGGCGTCATCCAGGCCTCACTTCCGGCAATTGTCAGTATTGCTGAATCAATGAAATTACCGCTATTTAACTTTAACGGCGAAGAAGTGATGTCACATAACGCACTCGCTAGCTATGGTGTGTCGCACAAACAGGTTGGAGTAAATGCTGCAAAAATCATTCACCGTATATTCCAGGGGGAAAAGCCTTACAATATCAAAGTAATATACCCGAGCAGCACTGATCATGCAGGCTTTATCAGCCGAAAACGAGCGAAGCGTATAGGACTGAGTATTCCAGCAGGGTTAACGGATGTTACTATAGTGGAGTGAATTTATTAAATAACCTGTCGTACATACATAAATACATAGTAAATAAATTAAAAAATTTGTAATTCGTAATACGATTGCAATAAACTTCAAGTTATTTTCTAACAAAATTTAGTAAAATTGCCAAAATATTCAGTGAACTATGTTACTCTATTCACATAGAGTAACATACATATATGTTTAAAAATCAAAGGCAGATATGATAGTCAAATCATCTTTTTAACTCATTTTGGAAAGGAAACTATGCAAAATAACAACGAATCTAAATTTGTGCTGTTTTCCTGGGTTTTTAATAACCAAGGAGGGGGCAGTGAAGTACAGCTTAATGAAATCAATAGCAATCTCAAGTCAAAAACTCTAACCTGGGTACATGTAAATGCGGACGACCCTAATACACGTAGATGGCTAAAGGAGGAAGTTACTTATCTTGATGATTTAATTTTAGATGCTTTATTGGATAATGACACACGTCCACGTATTCTGGAATTCCAGGAAGGTATTTTGATGATTTTAAGAGGTGCAAATTTAAACAAAGGAGACGATCCAGAAGATATGATATCAATTCGATTATGGATTGATAAATATCGAATTATAAGCCTGGAATTTAGGAACGTTATCACAGTGCGTGATATTTTGGCTAACTTAAAAATGGGTAAGGGGCCTAAAAATTCTGGTGAATTTATTACAAAACTTTGTTCTCAGTTATTTAAACGAATGAATCCCGTATTAATAGCTCTCAATGAAGACACAGATAATATAGAGGAGCAAGTTATGGAGAATCCAAATTATAATGAAAGAGAAACTATTGTTACTATACGCAAACAAGCTATTTTGTTCCGAAGATATATATTACCGCAAAGAGAAGTCCTACAAAACTTGATTAATTCTGAATTACATTGGTTAGATAAGGTAAACAAGAGATACCTTCAAGAAACATATAATGATGTACAGCGTTATATTGAAGATCTAGGTGCAATACGTGAACGATCACAAATAATTAAAGATGAGCTAACTAATGCACTTTCTGATCGGATAAATAAGAACCTATATGTCTTATCTTTAATTGCAACTACTTTTTTACCTCTTGGCTTTCTTACTGGATTATTGGGTATTAACGTAGGCGGCATCCCTGGAGCAAACAATGATAAGGCATTTTGGATATTTACCTTTAGTCTCATTATATTAATATCATTACAAATTTGGTTGTTTAGAAAATTTAAATGGATATAACACAACTGATTTAACATGATGAAGAAGTTATTTTTAATTCTCTACTAGTTTCGGCTCTTAACAAAAAGGATTGGGCAAATATCACCATTCATCTTATACTCATATGGTGCCATCGAAATAATACACAAGCAACACTCTGGAATAATGAATTTTACCTAGTAACGACAAATAAATTATTAAAAACATGCTAGTACTAAAAAATATTAAAAAATCTTTTCCGCAGGTGGCAGACCCAGTCTTGAAAGACATCAACCTTAAAATTGATAAGGGGGAGTATTGCGTTATCATTGGCAGTAACGGTTCGGGAAAATCGACTCTGCTTAAAATCATCTCCGGCGAATATAAAGTAGATTCGGGGCAAGTTTTGCTTAATGGTCTCAATATTACAAAACAGCCAATCCATCATAGGGCAAAACATATCAGCAGCGTCGCACAAGACATAACTAAAGGCACTATCCAGGATATGACCCTGCTTGAGAATATGTCTCTAAGCGGCATACGAGGAGAAAAGGCAACGTATAAATTCTACAAAACACACATTCAGGAAATTGCAGAAAATGTTGAACTACCGGGTCTTGGATTAGAGAAATTCTTGCATAGCAACATGTCTGCGCTTTCGGGTGGTCAAAAGCAATCTATTGCTACATTAATGGCCATGTCACCGGAACCATCCATATTACTTCTGGACGAACATACCAGCGCCCTTGACCCACGCAGCAAAGAAAAAATCATGCGCTTTACGAATGAGCATATCAAAAAACACCAGATCACAACCTTAATGATTACTCACAATATCGAGGATGCGGCAAAATATGGCTCAAGGCTAATCATTATGCATCATGGAGAAATTGCCTGCGATATTAAAGGCCAGGAAAAAACTAATATTTCAAGAAAAAGAATCCTGGATATATTACATGAAATAGGAGGGTCACTATGATCAATACCCTAATCGAAATCGCACCTGGTGGCCTGCTACAAGGGCTAATTCTCTCATTGCTGGTAACTGGCGTGATGATCCCTTTTCGCTTGCTTAACTTCCCTGATTTAACCGCAGAAGGCTCTTATCCGCTGGGCGGTGCGCTATGTGCTTCACTGATAGTAGCTGGAGTACACCCAGGGCTTGCTCTTGGTATAGCTTGCACATGCTCAGGAATTCTCGGAACCGGCACGGCATTTATACACATAAAATATAAGGTCAACACCCTGCTTGCTGGAATAATCGTAAGTACCATGGTCTATAGCGTAAATTTGCGCGCGATGGGAAAACCTAATATTGCATTATTTGAATTACCGAATTTATTCAGTGATTTATCCGGCGGCGTTATGTCGCAAATCATCACACTACTTCTTATAAACCTGATAATCCTGGGAGCGTTATATTTGTTCCTGAATACTGAAAAAGGGCTTAGATTCCGTGCAGTTGGACTGAACCCCGACTTTGCAGAGAAACAAGGAGTAAACCTGAACAAAAATGTTGTGACCGGTTTATTCGTTGGTAACGCCCTAGGCGGTCTTGCTGGTGCGTTGCTTGTACAAATCCAGGGCTATGCAGATATCGGCATTGGTGTAGGGATAGTAATACACGCCCTTGCTGCAATGATGATCGGTGAAAAACTGGTTGGTACTGGAACAATCCTACGACTAGTCATCGCTCCCTTCATCGGCTCAATCTTATATCAACAAGTACAGGGTATCGCTCTGGCTGCCGGGCTGGCACCGTCAGATCTGAAGCTATTAACTGGAACAATCGTGCTGGGGATTATT
>CAJQOD010000034.1 GCA_905479865.1 uncultured Rickettsiaceae bacterium
CTCTCTGGAAGTGCAGCAATGGTTATGGATTGCGACGTTTATTTCTTTTGCGGTAAAAGTTCCCATGGTGCCACTCCATACCTGGTTGCCCGATGCGCATGTACAGGCACCAACAGCCGGGTCTGTGATGCTTGCTGGTATTTTATTGAAGCTGGGCGGGTATGCTTTCCTGCGAATTTCCTTGCCAATGCTACCTGGAGCATCAGAATATTTTGCAACATACATATTATGGATTAGTGGATTTGCCGTGATTTATGCGTCGCTTGTTGCTCTGGCGCAGACAGACATGAAAAAGATGATAGCGTATTCGTCCGTAGCTCACATGGGTTATGTGACTGGAGGTATATTTAGCTTTAGTGTGATAGGAATCCAGGGTGCGGTTTTCCAGATGATTAGTCATGGTTTGATTTCATCAGCTTTATTTTTAATCGTTGGTATGCTTTATGAACGTCACCACACCAAGGAGATTGTCAAATATGGCGGGGTCGCATCCAGTATGCCGATACTTGCTACCTTATTTATGATCGCAATGCTCGGTTCAGTCGGTTTGCCGGGTTTAAGTGGTTTTGTTGGTGAGTTTTTAAGTATATTGGGTATTTTTGATGTTAACCCAATAGTTGGTGTTACGTGCGCTTTTGGAGTGATTCTTGGTGCTGTGTATATGCTAAAACTATATAAATGCGTGATGTTTGGTGAGACGTCTGATGCAGTAATTACCAAATTTGATGATTTGATGCTATGTGAAAAAGCTGCACTCATGCCATTAATCGGTTTGATTATATATATTGGCCTGGTGCCAGGTGGTATACTTGCGACGATAAATATACCGGCTCGGAATTTAGCTGAAATTTATGGGGTTCTTTAGATAGTTGGAAAAATAATATGTTAAATCAGTTCGCTGTAATATTACCTGAAATTATGCTGGCCGCACTTGCAATGTGTATGCAGATAGTGGGAGTTTTCTGCAAAAAATCTGCCAGAAGAGTTGCAGCAGTTACTATGGTACTTACGCTTGGTATGGTTTGCTATTTATTATATTTTATTCCTCAATATCAGCTTGGATTTGCCGCTTCATTTGCAATATCACCCGTGATCTCGTTATTTAAAGCACTAGTACTGGCATTAACTTTGATGAGCTTGCTGGTTTATTATGATTTGATGAAAATCACCAGGGATACTATGAAGATGGAGTTCGTAACTTTGGTATTGCTTTCAACTCTTGGGGTATTTATCTCAATTTCTGCGCGTGATTTTATTCTACTTTTCTGTGGATTAGAGCTGCAGGCATTATCTGGTTATGCATTGGCTGCATTTAATGTGAAGGAGGTAAAATCATCTGAGGCAGGATTGAAATATTTTGTACTTGGAGCTTTGATGAGCGGATTAATGCTACTTGGTATCTCATTCTTATATGGATTTAGTGGTAGTATAAAATTTGCTGAAATAAGATCGGCTCTAAATGGTGAATTTAATATAGGACTGGTAGTAGGAGCCGTTTTAGTACTAGCGGCAATTTTATTTAAGCTTTCGGCCGCCCCATTACATATTTGGACTCCGGATGTTTATGAAGGTGCTCCTATATCTTCTGTTACTTATTTTGCTGTGGCTCAGAAAGTAGGGATGCTGGTAGTTCTTATTAATATTGTAGATGGTGTAATCGGGCAATACACACAAATATCAGTAGAGCTAATTAAGATTGTCGCCATTTTATCAATGATTGCGGGTGCTTTAGGTGCCATTATGCAGGTCTCGTTAAAAAGGTTGATGGCATATAGTACTATTCTAAATATTGGCTACGTGCTTGTTGGTGTATGCCTGCATTCGCCGAAGGGAAATTATGCAGCTTTTATCTATATGTTGATTTATGTCATTGGTGTGATGGGATTCTTTGCATGTCTGGTGGCGTTGTTTGGCGCAAGAAGCGATGAGGCTACTTTTGAAGATTTGAAAGGAATTGCAATTGAGCGCAAAGCCATCGCTGCTGTAATTTCGATAATCATGTTTTCAATGATAGGAATGCCACCACTAGCTGGATTTTTTGGCAAATATTATGTTTTCTATAATGCAGTTTTGCAAGGAGAGATTACTCTTGCGCTTTTGGGTGTATTAACTAGTGTGATAGCAGCATTCTATTATTTAAAAGTAATCAAGTTTATGTATTTTATGGAGGCAAGTGGAGATATTAGGATAATTCCAACGCAAAGAGGATTAAGATTGGTGACGATAATTACTGTTGCTTTTATCTTGTTTTTCTTTGTTTTTGCTCCGAAATTTATATTGTAACTTCATAATAATATGCAATTAAACTGGCTTAAAAATTATAATTTACTAAGGTTTGAAACTGTTGATAGCACCAACTCAGAAGCGCTTCGTTTAGCAAACTCTGGTGTGAGTGGTAATTTTGTCATTCTATCTCAGGAGCAAACTGGCGGTAGAGGACAAAAGGGACGCCAGTGGGTTTCAATACCCGGCAATCTTCATGCCAGTATCTTACTTGATAGTAGCGTTGACCCAAAACGACACCCTCAACTTTCATTTGTCATTGCCAATGCAATGTACGACTCTGTAGCAAAGCTTGCAGCAAAGCATAAATTGTCTCTGAACATAGAGCTTAAATGGCCAAATGATGTTTTGATTGGAGGTAAAAAAGTTGCAGGTATTCTTCTTGAGTCGATCTCGTGTGCTAATAAAAATTATGTGGTAATAGGTTTTGGTGTAAATGTCATGGAAGCACCAATCTCCCTTGATCGTCCGGCTACATCTTTGTTTGATGAAGGAATTGAATTGGATAATCCAGATGAATTTCTAAGCATCTTAATGAGCAAATTTGAAAAATTATACACACAATGGTGCGCTGATAATAATTTTGTAAAAACCAGAAAAGATTGGACGCGGCGTGCTTATAATTTAAATAAATTTATAACGATTGATGACGGGGTGCGTCGCACTTCAGGAATCTTTAAAGGAATCGATTTTAATGGTACGATGCAACTTGAGCTTACCGGTGGGCAGCTTTGTAATTTAGCTGTCGGTGAAGTATTAACAGGCAAAGATGACAAATAAACCTTATGACCCCTAGCTTTGTGACTATTTCTATAATTCTGGTTGAGCCACAGATGGGCGAAAATATCGGCGCAGCTGCCCGGGCTATGAAGAATTTTGGCCTTACTGATTTGCGTCTGATTGCTCCAAGAGACGGTTGGCCCAATGAAAAAGCACAAAGCATGTCCGTTGGTGCGATTGACTTAATTCAAAACGCAAAAATATATGATTCTATCCAAGATGCGATCTCTGATTTGGAATATGTTTACGCCGCAACTGCTGTTCCAAGAGATATGAATAAGAGATATGTACTCTCAAGAGATTTAAAAGACGACATGCCCATTGCCGGCAAAGTGGGTATAATGTTTGGCAGGGAAAATTGTGGCCTAAACAATAAGGAAATTGCTTTTGCCAATAAAATCATTACCATTGATACTGATGTGAGTTTTAGCTCTTTAAATATTGCGCATTCAGTGGCGATTACCTGCTATGAGCTTTTTCAAGGCAAGAAGCAGTTAAGGTCGGATTTGAATAATATT
Source organism: uncultured Rickettsiaceae bacterium (assembly GCA_905479865.1). GTDB lineage: Bacteria > Pseudomonadota > Alphaproteobacteria > Rickettsiales > Rickettsiaceae > Megaera_A. Next base: position 3,582 of record CAJQOD010000034.1, read on the forward strand.
CATAAGCTGGCTAACAGTGCTCAGCTGGAGCATTTTTATAATCATCTATTTGAAGTGCTTGGTAGTAGAGAATTTTTTAGAGCTCCAGAAAAAAAAGAGCAGATGAGTCAGAAAATTCGTAACATATTTGCAAAAATTGATAATCTGTCACAAAGTGAGCTGCAGACATTGCGGGGTATTATTACAGTTTTATCTGGTAAGGAGTAATTATGACATACAAAGATTATCCTCGTTATTCCAAAAGAAGAACGTATGAATTATTTTGAATTGCTGGATGTAGAGCAAAAATATGATATAGATCAGGCATTGCTGCAAAAGCAGTATTTAAGTAAGCAGGCTGTCTACCATCCGGATCGTGCAAGCGATGAGACGACTCGCACAGAATATCTTAATATATCAATGCAGCTTAACGAGGCATATAAAATTCTCAAAGACGACTATATGCGAGCTGAATATTTACTTAAAATATCCGGACAGGAATTTGATGAGCGGGCTTTGCGGAATGCTTTAAGCACATCAGAACTTGAAGAGATAATGGGGCTGTATGAAACGCTAGATGCAATAGATCAATTGCCGGAGCTTCAAGCTCTAAAGAAAATTAAAATAGCAGAACAGACCAGGATGATACAAGAATTGACCAAACATTTTGAGGCGAATAATCTTGCTAAAGCACTTGATCTTACAGTGCGTTTGAAGTATCTTACTAATTTAGTCGGGAATATAAAATTTAAAATCAGACATGCAAATAATAGAGATCAGTGAACCGGGAGCATCTGAGGCAGAAAATGAGATTGTCGTTGGTATAGATTTTGGCACCACTAACTCGCTAATAGCAATATCTAAGGGTTATCATGCAGAAATTATCAAGTTGCCAAGCGGCGTAGAGTTGTTGCCTTCAGTAATCAACATTTATGATGATAAAATAGTAGTTGGTGACGGCAATAAACAAGCTCAAAATACTATTTCGTCCATAAAACGTTTGCTGGCAAAATCTTCAGAAGAAATTAAAAATAATCCAAGCCTAAACGTGCTTTCTGATATTCTTCTTCTGGAAGACGATATTCCCAAATTGCGAACAGGTAGCAAAAAAGTCAGTTTACCGGAAGTGGCTGCTGAAATTTTTAAGCATTTAAAATCTCAGGCAGAAAGAACTCTGCAATGCACGCTTAAAAAGGCGGTAGTATCTGTACCTGCATATTTTAATGATACTGCTAGAGGGCAGGTGTTATTAGCAGCTAGATTAGGCGGTTTTGAAGTCATAAGACTTATTGCAGAGCCGACTGCCGCTGCGTATGCTTATGGGTTACACCGCACAGCTACAGGGTCATATTTAGTATACGATCTTGGTGGTGGAACATTTGATGTCTCGATATTGAATATGCATACAGGAGTGTTGCAGGTCATAGCAACTGGCGGTGATAATATGCTCGGTGGTGATGATATCGATATGTTGCTAGCTGATTATATAGCAGATGTAACAGATTCAAAAGTAACCCCAAAACTCATCTCTCTTGCTAAAAAAATTAAAGAAGAGCTGTCAATCAGGCAGGAAATTACGCTTGATAAAACAGTGATTTCCAGAAAGCAATATGAAAAAATAGTGGAACCTATTATTAAGAAGACGATTAAAATAGCCAGAGATATCGCCCATGATGCAGAAGATATTAATCTTGATGGTATCATTTTGGTTGGTGGTTCAACCAGAATTCCTTTAATTTCGTCAAAACTGAAAGAAGCTTTTGGTTTGCCTGTTTATTCTGATTTGGATCCGGATAAGATAGTGGCTCTTGGAGCTGCCATGCAAGCGGAAAATTTATCCTCAAAATCGAATTCTTTATTGATTGATGTGATTCCTCTTTCAGTTGGTTTGGAATTGCATGGCGGTATTGCCGAGAAACTGATAATGCGCAATACACCGGTTCCGTTTTCAGTCACCAGGGAGTTTACATCGCACGCAGATAATCAAACCGGGATGCAGTTTCATGTAGTTCAGGGAGAGAGAGAGATGGTAAAAGATTGCCGGTCATTAGCACATTTCGAACTTAGCGGTATGCCGCCCATGAAGGCAGGTAAAGCACGTGTGGAAGTTACTTTTGCCGTAGATGCTGATGGTATTTTGTCCATTACTGCGCACGAGGTAAAGACGGGCAAGACTCATAACGTGGAAATAAAGCCGAGCTATGGATTAGATGAGAAGGAAATTAATGAAGCATTAAATGCCGCTTTTAAGAATGCCGAACAAGATCACACGGAGAGGTTATTTGCAGAAACGCGCAAACAAGCCGATAGTTTGATATCCGGTTTGCAGAAGGCTGTGCTTGACACACCTGATATCTTATCAAAAGCAGAAGGTATCAAACTTGAGGAAGCAATAAATTCTTTACAAAAGGTAATAAATTTAGATAATCGTGATAAGATGTTGTTAGAAATAGATAAGTTGAATAAGCTCGCAGGTAATTTTATCCAGAAGCATTTAGATCAGGGAGTGGCGTTGCATTTAAAGGGTCGCCATATTGATGCAGTAGATAATAATAGTAATTAGTTGTAAAAACATGTCCGCAGAAAAAATAAAAGTGATTTTTATAGAAGGTGAAAAAGAAACGGAAGTGGAAGCTTTAGTTGGATTATCAATATTGGAAGTGGCGCACGATAATGATATAGACCTTGAGGGAGCTTGTGAAGGTTCACTTGCTTGTGCGACTTGTCATGTGGTGCTGGAAGATACAATATACAACATGCTCGAAGAACCTGAAGAAGCTGAGGAAGATATGCTTGACTTGGCTTTTGGGCTTACTCATACTTCGAGATTAGGTTGTCAGATTATTCTGACAAAACAGCTCGATGGAATGCGCATTAAGCTGCCATCAGCTACTCGAAACATAAATCTATAGCTATTGATAAGTGATCCGGAAAATTCTTTTACTTACGGTTGTAGTTGTTGTGGCTTTATGGCTTACAGGGGCGCATCTAATAAAAGGTAAGCTGATTCTGGCCATAGAGGATTTAAACTCAGATAATATTAAATTTTCATATCAAGATGCCAAACTGTCTGGTTTTCCATTTAACTGGGAAGTAAAATTTTTATCACCTAAAATAGCTATTATAGATCAAAAAACATTGCACGAACTTTCTGCGCAAGAGATAAAGTTTAAATTTGATTATCTCATGCAATCCGTAGAACTTAATTTGAGTAAGTTGATTAGCTGTAGAGCTGTTCAAGGCGAACTCGCACGGGAATATCAGTTTTTAAGCGACCAGGATATGCTTGTTAATATGAGTTTTGATGAGTCTCTATATTTTTTAAGTAGCGCACTCCAGTGGAAGAAGTTCATTGCCTCAACCGAATTTAATTTACCAAAACTTACAGGTATTTTAGATGATAGAGAAATATTTAACCTTTCAGCAATAAAGATTATATCTGAGCAAGAGAGGAGTGATTTGCTTGATAAAATAAGACTTAAACTGACTGGAAATTATAATTCTTCAGTCAGTTATTTGAAAATAAATAAAGCACATTTGTTGGTGGATTTAAGTTATTTGATCAATAAGTCTGTATTTAATGAAGAGCAAAAACCAGATTTTGAACGTAAGCTTGAAATATCCAATGCCAGTCTAAAATTTAATAATGCAGCATTAGATGTTAGTGGTGTTTTGAAGCTAACCAGAAGTAGTTTGCCACAAGGAGCAATAGATGTCTCCATGGTTCAATATCAGGATGTAATTGATACTCTCATTCCAGAAGATTTTATGATGTCTAATTCCCATATAAAGAAAATTATATCTAAAGCAACGCTTTTTGATCTCAATAATACAGAGTTAAATACTAATAACGTTGATTTCAAAATTAATTTTTCCAATCAGGGTATTTCAGTTGGCAAGCTGAATTTGTTTGAGTTAAAGGTAGAATAAGTATACAGTTAATTTTGTTGTTAATAGAATTAATGGTGTTGTATGCGATCTATAGACGATATTTTTTACGACAGAACCTGTTATAAATTTCAGGATAAGCCAATAGATAAGGATTTGCTGAAGAAAATATATGACATTATGAAGCTGGGGCCAACCTCTGGCAATTCCTGCCCGCTTAGGGTCATTTTTATACAAAGCCCTAAGGCAAAAGAGAAGCTGCTCAAATGCGTAATGGAAGGTAATGTTGAGAAAATTAAATCAGCACCGGTAACTGCACTTTTTGCCTTTGCCCCACAATTTTACGTTCAAATGGATAAGACAAACCCGGTTGCTCCTAAGCTAAAGGAGTATTTTTCATCATCTAAGGAGTTAGCTCTTGATACAGCGTATCGAAATTCAACCCTGCAGGCAGCATATTTTATGATGGCTGCAAGAGGCTGTGGACTGGATTGTGGCCCTATGTCCGGATTTGATGCCGGTGCTATTGAGAAAGAATTTTTTGCGGGTAGTGGTTTTAAGATCAATTTTATCTGTAATCTAGGTTACAGAGATGGTGAGAACCCGTATTCGCGCTTGCCAAGACTGGATTTTACCGAATGTTGTCAACTGGGGTAAAATGTGTCTTTAGCGGTTTTGCCCTAATAGCTTAGAATTAGTAGGTCATTGGTTATTTTGAAGTCTTTAAAATCGTCAATTAAACTCATTCCAAGAAGTGGTATATCCAGCCCACCAGAGGTCACATGCGCTTCCAAATTATAAAAAGTCTTTTTGCCAATGGTGAGTTGTTTAATGCGCACCGGTGCTGCATAGCTGATGCCATTAGCAGTATGATATTTTTTAGTATAGTTAAGTTTTGATGGATTAAATCCCAGTTTGATCGCTGCATCTTTGGTAAGTGCAATATCACTGGCACCGGTATCAATTAAGAATTTGATTTTACTATTAGTTTTAGTCTTGGCGTTAAGGTAGAAATGTCCATCTTTATTTTGGGCAATCACTAATTGTCCCTGATCATTTGTCCAGCTATAAGAAGGAATTAGAACTGCCAGAACCCTATCCTTTAGTGACTCCAGTTCGAACCTGAAAGCATATATGATTATTAGTACAGCAAATATTGTTATCCATAATAATACGCTACTCATGGAACTGGAACCTTGACTGCGTCTGGAAGAATAGGCGTATATAATGAACCAAAGTAGAGCGATGAAAAATAATACTTTTAGAATCATCGCAGTATCAAAAGCACTTACTTGCCCCTCGAGTAAAGGAAAAATCCTGGAAGCAATCAGGATGACTACTGCAAAAACTAATATCTTTAGTAAGTATTTGTTGTTTTGCTTCATTTAAGAGCTTTTTATCAATTCTGTGAGTATGGTATAGTACTATACATGAATAAGTATTTAATACCAATAGCTGTATATAAGAATGCTTTTCTTTTGCGTGCCTGTACCAGCAAAATTCTTCAATGCTTTAGGAGTATAATGGATTATCGTACCTTTGAAGGGGTTCGCAGGTGATGTTGTGTTTTAGTACACTAAGTGAGAAAACACTTCCCACCTACCAAGCCAAAATAATAATTGTTTCTCTAAGCCCTGATACAAATAGTGCTTGTATAAAAAATATTGAATAAATACTAGAATATTGACTCATTACATAGGGTACAATTAATAGAGTGCCAAGAAATAAAAAACCTATAAATTTTGATATAAAAAGTGGATATATTTTTTTACTCAAAAAAAGAATCACAATATTTGTCAGTAGTTGAAATATTGATAAATAAAAATTGTGTAAAATTACATCTGCAGATGAATATCCACAAGTATTTTTTAGTATGGGTGTAAAATAAATATAAATAAGATAGAAAGATAATGGCCATCCACAATATATACCTAAAAAATGAAAAAAGCTTTTTATTTTAATTTTATCAAATGCGGCATTATTGCCTTTCAATAATTTATATCCCAGTAACAGTTCAGCATGTTTTTCTAACCCTTGTTCTGCTGTTTTTTCAAGTACTCTTTTCATCTTAGTTTTTGCATTGGCGAACTCTGGAGTTTCACGAAGTTTAGTGCGTGCAACTATATCAACTAGAGCGATCACAACACCGAACATAAAAGCAACTCTCCAGTTAAAACCGGTTCTTGTTGTCAAAGTTGCAATGCCTAAAGCAGCAATAGAACCAACTGCAACAGATATTGATACAAAACAAACAGATTGATACTGAATTGGTGGTTTGATAATTGCAGTAATGTAAATACGAGCTCTCATGATTTCTCTCATAGAACTCATACCCTGCATAATCCTCAAAATAGAAACAATAATAGAGGCTTTAATACCTATTTCGGCATAAGTTGGAAGATTTGCCATAGTTAAACAACTCAAGGCCATAATGGCAGTTGTAATAATTACATAAAGTCATGAATTGAGATTTGTAGACCCTATTTTTTACGCATTAAATCTTCAATCTTACGTACTCTGCGTGTTCCAAGGTCTGGCTTCTCAGGGTGATACTCTTTCATACCGGCACTGGTTCTGTGAGTATTAATACCAGACACATGTTTTTCCACTTCCTGGGCAATTTCCGTTTTACGATGATCGATCTGCTGCAGCACTTCTTGGCTTGAGGTTACATCTGCAATGGATTGTCGTAATTCCTCTGATTTGGCTTTTACCTGATCTGCATTCATAGTACTATGCTGATTATTATAACTCTCCAATAAAGCAGGCAATTCTTCTGCTGCAATATCATCCCTGTTATAGGCTTCACTCATCCTGTCATATACTGATTGAACATTTTCTACTGCTAAATCAAAGTTAACCTGATACTCTTCCTCGCGGCTAATAAACTCATCCTGTGCTATCAGCTCTTTCTCTACTTCATAGGCACGATCTATCGCATGTTCCATTTCAGAATCCTTAGCATATTTGCTCATATAAGTCTCACCCTTTAATGCAGGGTCTTCACCATGACTTAAAGCATTCTGGACTTTGCTGTTGATGTCTTTCTTCTCCAGGCTCTGGAATGTTGCAAGATTCGGGTCATTATTTTTCTGAGCTTGTAGTAAGAACTCAGGTGACGTTACATTTTCCCCATGTTTGCGGTTTAAACTCTCAATAGTGCGTGTGATGCCGGTACGCTCCAGGTTAGCTCTTTGATCCGCAATCATTTCCGCATGTGTCTGCATTCGGTAATTTTGTTTTGCAGGATCGGTATTAATCTCATGCCACACACCGCCGCCAAAAGTGCGGCTAATAGCATCCTTCTTACCACCGGTAAGTGCTGAGTATGCACCGCTCTTAAGACCGTGATATTCGGAGTATAATTCTTCACCAATCTGTCTTTGCTTGGCTTCTTTAAGTTTTCGCCTTTCATCTACGTCATGCTTGATTTCCTCCAGGCTACGGATGGTTTTACTTCGTTTCCCAACTAAGCCAATACCCCGATCAGACATTTTTGCATAAGCATCAACATAGGCATCCTGGAATTTTTTAGCCATATTCGCATCCCTGGCTTTAGCACGCAAATCTTTATCGTTCAATGCATCAATTGCTTTCTTCTCGGCTGCTGACAGTTTATCATATTCCTTACCATATTTAGCCTTGGCAAGCTCTTTACCCAGCTCAGATGGTTTCTTACTCGACATTTGTCTGGCAAGTTTGTTCGCTTGCGCTTTCGTCAAAGTCGGGTCAATAGCTTTAAGTTTAGCAGCTAGTGCTTTTCTATATTCACCTCTAGCGTTCTTCTTAATATCTTCCTGTTCCAGTCCGGTATTTTTCTTCACTTCTGCAAGCACTGCTTTATTGGCTCCTGATGACAGAGCTTCTTTCCTCAATCCACCTCTACCAAGCACACCTTCTATTCTCATCTTATCAACAAATGCAGATGGTGCTTCTTTTACCATTTGAGTAAATTGCTGCCTTCTTTCTCTACCTTTATCTCTGTTACCCATACCTATTGCTGTATCGAAGGCTCTTGCAGGCATTTTAGCTAGCTGCTTATTCAACTTGGCAGAGGTTTGAGCCTTAACCGCATCACCTACATTACTGAGGCTGGTCAAATTACCTGATGTACCGGAAGTAAATCTTGCAACTGTAATAGCCAGGCCATTAAATTTATGTAGCAGATAAATAGCTACAAAGATTAAAAGCATACCATCGAGCTGTACAAACTTACCGGCATGAAACTGGTTAATACGTCTTTGATCTCTCGTGCTTGCCGGATCAAGGAAGGGAAGATCAACATATCTCTCACCAATGCAGCCATAAGCCTCACAGAAACCGGTATCGGATATTGCACCGATTTCACCATCTGACGCAAAGTGATCAATTGGTATAGGTATGAGGGTAGTAGTTCTAGTAAAGTTCTCACCCTTCATAGGCTGTGGAAACCACCAGTAAAATATTGAATCACCTAAATTAAAGCCTAATGTCTCCTGTGTTTTAGCTCCAAATAATGGTTCACTACCAATAGTCATTTTTGGAAAATCATGCTTACATACTCTAAAGCCTAGCGCACCATAAATTTCCTGTCTTAATATCAGTGAAATGAATATCAGTCCGGTAAAAAGAATGATCGGTTGAATTGCATAAGAGATTAATTGCTTTAGCCAGTTCTCAAACAATGATCTGGTAATACCAAATAGCAGAAAGCAGATAAATACAGGAGCCATTGTGATGATTAATCCGATAGCTATCAAGGCACTGAGATAGATCACTGCTGCTTCAAAGAATATCATAAGCACGAAATAAAGAGCCGCTATAAACAGAATTATATATAACCACCCAAGTGCATCGACAAAAAGCAGTGAGAATAGTTTGGAAAGAGTCTGTGGGGCAATCATCATTGCCAGAATACCAGGCGAGCCTGGATCGGTAGCCCCAGCCTCTACGATTATCTGGAGTATTTGCTCAACGCCGCCAACAAAATATACGAATAGATAATCATTGAAGAAACTCCAGCTATACTCAGTACTAAGCAGCGCAGAGACAATGGCAATCTTGCCTATCCTGACAATTAGCTCAGTATGGGTAAGTTGTATATTTCCTGATAGATAGGATAGCGCTGTAAACATAATATACAGCGTAAGCATAGCTGACACTGCTGTTCTATAGCCTGGGTTCTTAACCACTTCCAAATAAATATTGCGGATTAAACCATAATCATTATCTGCGCCGAACAGGAAATCTTTAACCAGCTTGGTTACATAAGAAATGGGATCGGGGCTAGATTGAGTTATGCCGGACTTAACAACAACACGATACTGACCATTATTATCGTCATAGAATTTATCCAGAATCTTAAAATAGAGCTTACTGTCAGAATATTGCTGCTTTACCGCCTCTGAGTCATACTTATAGACCCTGCCTCCGGCCTGGCGAGTATTACCATGCTTGTCGACATCATACAGCTTATAACCGACTGTAGGCTCTCCTAGGTGAAAACTCAAACCCGCCGGCTCTCTCTGTGATGAAAGTGACTGGTTCGGGTCTATGCCTCTTTCTGCAATTAATGCATACAACCCCACACCATTTCTGAATAAGCATGGACTGTTGCCGATTCTGGCATCAGCTGTGTTGGTACACATTTGCCCGTCTATAAACTGACAATCCTGAAGCCGTTCACAGAATTTCGATAAAGTGTGCTTATCACCACTTGTTCCATACCAGGCACATCAGGCAGATAATTCGTAAGATGTATTATATTCCTTGCCGAATTCCCAGTTCTTGACCATAATAGTCAGAGGTCGGCCATTTACCCGGTAAGTTGAATCCAGCCAGGGAGCAACCTGATTCTGTCCCACCTGTCCGTCAAGGTCGCTTTTATCGTATCTTGCAGATACAACAAAATTAGCATGACCAAAATCATCGGCCTCGATGCATCGCTCGCCTGTACAGGATATAAGGGTTTGAAGCATTAAAAGCATTATGATTTTAGATATCCAGTCCTGATCCCAAAATCTACTCATAATGTCTAAAAACTTGTAATATTTACTGAACCAAAATGCTGATCTATCTAAATAATGCTTAGTTTAACTGCACTCTCTATCGAGTAGTATGCAGCAGGCTGATTAGTTTTTGCAACTTATACAGGACATTCTTTTTGCGCTATTAGCTCTGGCCTTGGCAAATATGGCACATAGCTTCAATAGCCTTGCTTTGCTTGTAGAAGGAAAACAAATCACTACCTTAATCGGTTCTGGTGAACTTTCCTCCAGTAGAGACTTCTTAACGGAAAAAGACCTACTACTTTTTCCTTTGCGGCAACTTTGGATTGCAGATTATAAATAAATCATATAGCCTTATAAGTTGAGGACATTCCTCAATACATTAATTATTTAGATTGAATTTTGCCCTCTGGTGAATTCACATATTAACTTAATAAGGAGAAATTATTATGGATAAATATAGAAGCGAGTATGAGAAAAATAGAGCTGATCAACAACAGGCTGAGCAACAAGCAGCAAGACAATTCAGAGAGGCTAACAAAAGAACTGATGAACAAGTGCAACAAAACCTTGAAGAAAATGGTTGTGGAGGGCTTGCTGGTTGTCTTCACACTACGCTCGATGTAATATGGTATGCTGTAACTTGCTGTAGTGGTTGTACGTCCTGGGAGGAGTATACAGATGATACGTATGATTAACCCATCCACATAATCTTACTTAAGCGTATGGGGTGGAATTCTAAGCGAAATCTTAGATTTTTCTAATATGCTTTTAACCTAAATCTTCTAAATCTAACTGCCTGATTATCAGTATGCTTAATTTCAAAAACTATACTTTTACAAAGGCAAGACAAAACTAAAGCTTGAGCCTTTACCATCGCTTGTGGCTTCAACCCTGCCACCATGCACTGATATTACTTTTTCACATAAGGCAAGACCAACACCTCTTCCGCCTGCTGGTGTCTGAGTTTTTGAACTTGTTGTGAACTTATGGAATATACTAATCAGTTCGTCTTGTGGTATGCCTATTCCCTCATCTGTAATACTGAACTGAACC
>CAJQOD010000035.1 GCA_905479865.1 uncultured Rickettsiaceae bacterium
TTTAAAACCTCGCAAACCCTCTATTAATCAACGATTCTTCCACAATGCAAATCATTCCCTTACGCCGAGTTGAGGTTAATTTATATAACAGCACTTCCGAAAATTTTGTACCGGTAGCTTGTCACTATGATGAGCATACTCTACTTACCAAGAATGGTGAATTGCTTCAAACCATACAAATTAATGGTATTCACTCTGAAAAAATCAGCAAGAATTTATTTAACTTGCGGGAAGTGGTTAGAGCAGCTATCAGAGACACCATCGGCTGCAATAAATTTGCGTTCTGGATTCATACGATTCGAAGAAAAGATGATCTGGATGATGCAGCAGATTATAAGGGCTTATTATCTGCGAATATCCATGATATCTGGAGGCGTAAAAACTACTGGCATGACAAGTTTGTAAACAGGCTTTATATCACGGTTGTTCATAACGCACCTGAGCTTAAGCTTAAGAATTTTAATTCATTGGTTAACTCGCTTTCGCCCAATATAATAACCGTTTTTGAAGAAAAGTTTTTTGCTAAAGCTGCTGAAAAATTAACTGAAGCAGTCGATAGCATATTGAGTGGAGTTGGCGAATATGGAGCTCAGAGACTGGGTATAAGAATGGAAGGTCAGGAGTGCTATTCTGACCCGATGTTCCTTTATCGTCGCATAATGCAATTGAATGAAGAAGATTGTCCAGTACCGGTTTCTGATATTTCATCTGCACTTGCATCGCATCAATATGCTGTAGGAAGTGATAAAATTGAAGTGATAGATGAGGACGGAAAGAAATTTGCTGCCTTGATGTCCATCAAGGAATATCAGGAAGTATCATCTGAGGCTTTGGACAGGTTTTTGCAAATACCGGTAGAAATGGTTGCGACCGAGATTTTTTACTTTGTTGAGCGAAATGAAGTTACATCAGTGTTTGAGGATCAGGATTATATATTGGGGGTAAGCGGTGATTCTGAACTTAAGCAGCTCAAAGGCCTGGATGTAACTATCAATGAAGCAGATGACGGAGTACGTTTTTGTCATCAGCAGATTTCTTTTATGGTGATAGGTGAGGATTTACACACTCTTGACCGGCAGGTCAAGCAGGCATCGGAAGCATTATCAAAAATTGGTATTGTGCATGTGCGCGAGGATATTAATCTTGAAAAAACCTTTTGGGCGCAACTACCGGCAAATTTTTCGTTTTTATCACGCATGAGGCCAACAGTGCTTACTAACACCGCAGCACTTGCTTCTTTGCATAACTTTCCTACAGGTAATCAATATAATCCATGGGGTAGGGCGGTGACATTGCTTCGGACTGAGAAGGGTACGCCATATTTTATGAATTTTCATGACCAGAATAATGTGGGTACCACCTGTATATTTGGTGAGTCGAAGGTGGGCAAGACAACCTTACTCAATTTTTTGATATCAGAAGCAGACAAGTATTATCCAACTACCATATATATAACAGATGATATGGATTCCGGATTATATATAAAAGCAAGGGGAGGTAAGTGGTTTCAGCGAGATAAAAATATAATTAATCCTTTGATGTGCGAAGATACAGAGGAGAATAGAAAATTCATGTTTGAATTTTTTAAGATAATTTCAAAACATTATTTTGACCCCCTGCAAGATACTGAACTTAAACTTCTGAAGGCACTTAGCGAAATAGTGTTTACAATGCCGATAAAAGATCGAAAATTATCTATGGTGATTCAAGCACTAAAGGATTCCGAGAAAGGTGGCACGGAGCTAAAAGCCCGTCTGGAAATATATTTGCAAGGTGGGGCGTATCACGGTGTATTTGAGCGGGATACTCCTGTTGCTTTGCAGGAAGGCGGTCTTGTTGCCATTAATCTACAAAGTTTTGATGATGCTGCCTACACTAAGGCAAACTATCCGAAAGAAAAGAAACTGATTGAGCAATTTGAGTATGACTTAAATACTATGCGGGCGGTAAAAGTAGCTGTGGTTTTATCGGCTCAGAATATTATGCAAAATGTTGGTCAGGGTCCGAAGATTTTTGTTGTGGATAACCTGTCGGAACTGATGAATCTTACTCACTATGCAAATCTTGTAACTAGAGTTGCAGATAATATGACGGCAATTAACGGGGTATTTGTAAGTAGTGTGAATACAGATGCCTTGCAAAAACTCTATGAAAAAAATGTTGCTCAGGAGTGGATTACGAAGGTAAATACGAGTTTTATTTTTCCGTCTGAGGTATCAGTTGTAGGCGTAGATAAAGTGTTAAGCCTGGATCAGGCTGAACTAAAAAAATTATCTAAACTTTCTGTATCTTCCAGGATGTTTTTAATAAAGCAGGACGGTAAAACTATTGCATCTGAACTTAGCATAGGAGGACTGCCGGGCCTGACCAGATTATTTTGCTCTGGCAGAGATGAGAGAGAAATATATAAAGAAGTTGTAAAAGAGTTTGGAGATGAGGCGCCGGATAATTGGGTTCAGGAATTCTATGAAGAGCTTGAAAATAAAGTATGATGAAAAGATAGGTGATTAAAAGAATAGCATTATTACTATTATTCTGGTGTTATTGTCCGGTAGCTTTTGCTGGCTTTTGGAGTGCTGTTGGAGCGTGTTTTACTGATCCATGTAATTGTGGCGATAGTAATAGTACAAGATATGAGAACTGGGATGGCCAAAGATGGAACAAAGGCAAGAAAAATACTCTTTGCCCGCCCTGGAATAAGAATGGTGGTAGAGACAATAATATTTGCCTGGTAAAAGCAAGTTTTCCTGGTGCGGGAATTGGCTACTATGAAAATCTTTGTGGGGAGGAAACGCCTGAAAGTAGTTACTTTAATCCAAAAATCAGAGTAAGAGGGCAGCAATGTAATGCTGTTGCCTGCTGGACAACCAATAATACGCTGAATTGGGATGGAGAGTGCGTGACACTTGCAGGTGGTTACGGGTTGCCTTTGCATCGTATGTGCGCAAGAATTGCATTGCCAAGAGATGATATTAGAGGTTTTGCGGAGGATCCTGGATATACCAAAGATCAGCACTTGAATTTTGAGGGAGCAACTAAAAATGATGAACCGATTTATGGCAATGGTGGTACGGAAGTAGACTTGGATTCTCCTAAGTTATGTATATATCAAGACCCATCTTTTTTTAGTTTCGAAGATGGGTTCGATGTTATGGATTTAAATCCAAATAAGCAATCATACCATAAAACATCTGAAGTTCACCCGATTATTAAGGTTATCCAATTTTTTGTCAAGGCAGCTTCTGGTATTGCTCAGTCACCATTTGATTTATTATCTTCACTTTTTGGACTTATGGATAATGGTGAAGATGGTGAAACAACTTTTGGCTCTGTTCTTAAGGATTTATTTTCTTTTTTAGGTGATATAATTGAATGGGTAGGCGATTTGCTTATTACTTTTCTCGATGAAATTGGGCAGATAAACCGGGCTGTTGACGATAAAGTTTACGGATGTGTGAATCTGCCGCTTGGGCCATTTCCACCGCCATTTTGTGAGCAGGTTGCTCCTTTCTTTCAGGTGGCAACTACTCAAACAATTTGTCATATAGGCGATGATGGTTTTCCTGCTGCGTCAGTTAGTGGGAAAGAATGTGTGGTTTCAAATGTTAATAATAGCTTTATTCGAAATAGCCTGAGGGTGGGTTATGAAACTTTGGTTCCTTTATGTCGTGAGGGTGAGAATCCCATGACTACAGATAAATGTGTAGTACTTGAAAACTTGGGTGCATTTTCATCGGCGCAAGGTATGCATGCTTCAACTGCCATGAGAGATATAATAAAACATTGTGATGCCGCTGCCCCCGGAGCTGTATGCGTTCGCACTATGCTTCCGCATCAATGTAGTGTTACAAGTAATGGCTGTCAAGATGGATTTAGGGTAGTTTATGGAACTAAACTTGGTAACAGTTTAACACCAAAACCATATTTTCATGATGATTTAGCTGATTGTCCAAGTAGTTCAAGTGCTACCTGTCAGGATATATGGGGTATCAATACTGGAGAATTTATTGATGTTACTCTTAGCTTTCCAAGCATTCAAACTGCGTATGATATATCTCCTTTAACTAAAAACTTTACACTTGCGGATAAAGGCGGCAGAACAGCTTATTTTCACGCATCCATTGTGCGGATTCCCGGGTTTAACTCAGCTTATTCATTCACTCAGGAAACGAATCAATTATGTGTATTTGAAGGAGATTTTGTAGTTGGTTGCAGGGATCGTGTTCCACATTCCAGGCCTAGAATATACGACTGTGGTAGTACGGCAGTACCTGGTATCAGTTGTACAACCAGTTATTTTGCTCCTAAATTTATTGTATCGTATAAGGAAGGCGGCGATCAAACCTCAGCGCTTATTGAACCGCAATCTGTTTATAATGCTTCAAGTACTATAAACAGCGTGGTCAATTTAGCAGGTGATGCATTTAGTTCTTTTGTTACTGATGATACGTTTGCTGTTAAGCCTTTTTCAGGAGCTAATGCACCAAACCCTGCAAGTCTTTTTGGTGTTTACCAGGATAATATTTTACCGGTGGTAGGGTCAACTGTAAACCCGGATGCAGTATATTTAAGTGGTCTTGAATATATAAACGGGTCGTATCATTTAGGTGGTAGACATGCCTGTTTAGAAGGCGAAGGTCTGCAAAAATGTCCTGATAATCCTGAGATATGTGTACTTACTAAATTATTAAATAAAGATATAGTCAGGTGTAGTATCGTTACTAGCAAATCGGCGCAGCATTTTGGTTTAAGCTTATGTACTGTCGGTCAGGCGGCTAGTTGCCCAGTGATCGATTCCATGACAAAAACCGCTGGTGGTACTGTTAACATCAGAGATTGTGGAAGCTATACAAAATGTTATGATGGAAATGTTGAGTTATGTAAGCTTAGCAGCGATCCTGCCGATCGCCATATACCAAGTGCATCGTTGGGTAATGTGCTGTCTGATAGTCAGTATTATAATCCATCTGCGTCATCTCATCATACTGGCAGTCCTCCTGGGGTAGCTATAAATTACGACGCTGATCAATATGGTTTGCGAAGTAAAACAGCAGTTGAAATGGGACTTTGTACCACTATTCCTCAGGCTACTTGTGCTGAGCAAAATGACTATTCTGAGGATAATGGTTACGCTCGTTGGCCATCAGTTGCACTCGGTGAGATTTCAAGAGGAACCTGTAGGCCAGGGTGGCATGCAGTTCGGCCTCTCAAAAGACATTGCATACCATTTCCGGATACGAAAACATTTGGATTTGAGCCTCTATATAGAGTCAAGTATGGTGTATTTGGTATAGTTTATAATGAATATACTGACGTAAAGTGCGTTGAGGATGACTAAGCAAGATTATGTACTGGTTCAATATTTGAAGTTACGTGTGCAAAGGAAATTTGTTTGTCAACGTGACTTTGCATCAGGGCGTTTTTTGGACGTAATAGAGCGTCTAGGCTGCTTTACATTTTGACTGTGATCTTTGCTATGTAATACTTCTCCAATATCATGAGCTTTTTTAGCTATTTGTTTGTCAAGTTTTTTAGCGTCTTCCTTTAAGCGTTCTATGTCCATTTTTCTTTGTTCGGCGCTAATAGTTTCGCCTTTTGTATCTGTTCTTGCAGTTAGTGCAAAATCATCTTTTGTAACTGCTTTGGTCTTTACTGCTGGAGCTTTAGTCACAGCTTTCGCATTTTCTTTTCGTACAGCTGCAGTAAGTCCAGAATGCTCTTTCACTTCTGGATTGTATTTACTATAAGGGTTAAGTGCATCCTTGATACCATGCCATATTTTCTGCACCATAGTCTCCTGTTTTGGTACAGGGGGACTCTTGCTACTTATGTCTTTTGAATATTCCTGAAATTTCTCCTGGATTTTAGTGTCACTAAGTCTATAAAAATCGTCCTCTTTAAGCACAGATACAAGTGCTTGATTATCATTTTGGATTGCTTGTGTTTGTTTGCGTAATTCTTCGATATTAAGATAAGATGCGCCATCTTTATCTCTTCCAGAGTTGATTAAATCTACCAGTTGTTCTTGAGATTCTTTGTGATGCAATAGGTGTTCTGATAGCATCTTAGCAAATTCTTTTGTACCATCTAAAGATCCTAGCAATTCTCCGGTACTATCAATTACTTCAAAGCCACTTTTTACTTTTTCTACAGTGTCCATACCTGTTTTAACGCCCTTAACTGCATGTATTCCTTTTATTGGGTTCATAGCAACAGTTGCAATATCAAGTCCAGTATTTATTACTTCTATAATTTTTCGTACCCTGCTTAGAGAACGGTTATACTTTAAGTGTTTCTTATTTCCTGTTTGATTGAGATTTAATGGAGTTAGGCTATCACTTACTACTCCTAATTTAGGTTGTAGATCCAGCATTTTTTGTCTGACATAAAGTGCCGTTGCATAGTCAACTAACGCACTATTTTCGATATCCAGGCTACGTGTTTTTATTGCTTTTTGTGCATCGAGTCCTGTTTTAACAAGTTTAACTGTTAAAACAACAGCAGCTATTGCTATAGGTACCGTGCCTCCTGTTACTATCCCCAGAGCCAGACCGATCCCGGCAATAGCAAGTGCCCCCGTGTTACTTACTATCCCTTTATAGACGTTCTTTGCCCCTTGTTTTATTCTGTTCCAGGCTCGCTGATACCATTTCATATATCTTAGTGTTTTTCTAATTTATCCTACAATGAACTTGGCGTGGACACTAGAATTGCTATCTTGCTTAGAGCTTGTTTTCTTTGCTTTGTTGTAAAGTAGTATATGTTTGCTATTCCTGACAGTACTTAAAAATCAAGATTAGAATATTCTATAGGTGGTGTAAAGCCGGCGATACGGTCTTGAAGTATAGGCTGGAAAGATGGGCGTGATTTGATGATGGAATACCATTGTTTGATGGTCTCCCAGCTATCCCAGTTAATCTCACCAAAATAATCAACTATCGAAATCTGGGCAGCAGCAGCAATATCTGCGCAGGATATTTTCTCAGAAACTATGTAGGTGTTTTTCTCTAAAAGGTTGTTTAAGAATCTCAAATGCTGGAAGAGGTTGGATTTTGCTGCCATTATAAAACTGCTCCTTGGGCCGCCAAGGTGCATTAATAGCCGGATCATTTTTTCATCAATCAACATTTTGCTGACTTCACGGTAAAATTTTTCATTAAACCAACTAATATATTTTCTGGTTTCAGCGCATTCGATGGGATTCTGAGGCATGAAGTAGAAATCCTTAAGAATTTCTCGCATGTATTCGATAATAGAATAAGTTCCTACCAAGGCGTATTCAGGATTTTCAAGCTTTAATACCGGAAGACTGCCGGCTGGGTTAATCTTTATAAATTCTTTCCTCCTCGTCCAGTAATCTTCCTTTAACATGCTGAATTCCATGTCAAATTCCTTTAAATAGACTCGTACTTGTCTTGACAGGGGGCATATAGGATGATGATATAATGTTTGCATTGTTCCATAAATTTGCAAAAATAAAGCAAGAGATGGTCTATAAGCCGGATTCTGTATAGTTTGACAGACTAGTGTCAAACTACTGCAGTTATTTATCTAGGATAAATGTTACCATTTACCTCAAGCAACCTACCCGTGTGATATCTGACTATAGACAAGTCAGGAACAAATGTTCGATCACACCTATTTGGTCTTGCTCCCGATGGGGTTTACATATGCGACTCCTGTCACCAAGCGTCCGGTGCGCTCTTACCGCACCATTTCACCCTTACCTTAAAAGGCGGTATAATTTCTGTTGCACTTTCCCTGAAGGAAATCTCTCGATTTCCCCCGCTGGTCATTACCCAGCATCGTGTCTATATGGAGTCCGGACTTTCCTCGTGTTCATTATAATGAACACGCAATTGCACGACCATCTCAAGTGCTGATTGTATTATGTTTGGTGATAGCTGTCAATGCTTGCACTTAGTGAATTTCTTGCCAGTTATTGCCGGCATGTACTTCAACTTTTGTTTTAACATCAAGAGTAAAACTATTTTCCATAACTGATTTTATCAATTTTGCAGCTTTCTCTACTTCTGTTTCTGGTGCTTCAAAAATTAACTCATCATGGATTTGAAGAATCATTTTAGTTTGCATGGCTCTGGTGGTTAGCTCTTTATCTAAAGTGATCATTGCCATTTTAACAATATCTGAAGCAAGGCTTTGCATCGGGGCATTGATGGCAGCGCGCTCCCCAAATGATCTTAAGGCATGGTTTTTATCATTTATGGTCGGGAGAAAGCATTTTCTGCCAATTAAATTTGGCACAAAATCATTTTCCTTGGCAAACTCGATAGTTTCACTCATGTATTTTTGAATACCAGGATATTCTTTGAAATATTTTTCAATATAGTCGCTTGCTTCTTTTCGCGGAATATTTAGTTGTTTTGCCAATCCAAAGGCACTTATACCATAAATTATACCGAAATTAATAGCCTTGGCTCTGCGGCGAACCTCAGGGGTAATTTGATCAAGCGGAATGTTGAAAATTTGACTGGCAGTTTGGGCATGAATATCTTGATCTTCATCAAAAGCCTGTTTTAATGAGCTGATATTTGCCACATGGCTGAGTATACGCAGTTCAATTTGTGAGTAATCAGCAGAAATCAGTTTGGTACCGGGGGAAGCTATAAAAGCTGCTCTTATGCTGTTTCCTTCTTCGATACGCGTTGGTATGTTCTGTACATTTGGATTAGTTGAACTTAAGCGACCGGTGCTAGTTGCAGCTTGTAAGAAAGTAGTATGTATCCTATTGGTTCTAGGGTCGACCTGTTTTGGCAAGGTATCTGTATAAGTATTTTTAAGCTTGGTAAAGTGACGATATTCAAGCAGTAAATCTGCTATTTCATAGCCTTCTTCCTGAAGCTGTTCAAGAACATTTGCACTAGTGGAATAGGACTTGGTCTTGCCGGTGGTTTTAGCAAAAGGCAACTGCATTTTGCCGAATAATATTTCTCCCAGTTGTTTTGGTGAAGCGATATTGAACTCTTCGCCGGTTATTGCAAAAATCTTTTTCTCAAGATTAGTAATTTTCCTGGCAAATTCTACAGATAGCTTTACTAAGTGATTTGTATCAATTTTTACTCCCTCCTGTTCCATTTTATGCAAGATATAACATAGTGGCAGGTCAATGTCTTCATATAGATGCAGAGCTTTATTGTTAAAAAGCTCGTAAGTGAGCTGCCTGTAACAATCTAAAAAATAGGCAGTTAGTTCTATTGCGCTCCTGTCATTGTCATTCTGCTGATGCCCGTTATAATGTTGCACTAAGCCTGCAAGGTCTTTAGGTTTTTTTCCTGCATTTAAGATGTAATCCATGATCTGCAAATCATCAAATGACTTGAGATTGCAGCAACATAATCTTAATAGCTCTTTCATGTTATAAGTGATTTTTTTTATAGAGCTATCCTCAAACAGATCGTGAAGCTGCCTATTGAAATTAATGGATGCAGATTTGGAACTTGTGTATGAGAATAAGTCAGAAACTTCGGATGACTGTTCTTTATAAGGTACCAGATATAAATCACTGCCTGCTGATAGAACAATGGAAGTGCTGTTTTGGGTGTATTGAATGTTTACTGCCAGTTGTCCTGAAATTTTTACTTCATTGATGAGTAATTTCAGTTGATCGGCTTTTGTTACCTCAACTACAGACCCTTTGGATTGTTTATGAGTAGGGGCATTTTCTAGTGCTTCCTGAATTTTGACACTAAATAAGTTTTCAATTCGTTTATTCAATGACTTGAAACCATGTTCATTTAAAAAATTTGAGATTTTTTCAGTTTCAGGAGGATTCCAGTGAAAATTTTCTATATCCTGATCTATATCAACATTGTGATTTAATCCCACTAATTTCCATGATATCAGTGCATCTTCGCGATATGTTTTTAACAACTCCTGTAAGCGCACATTTTTTACCTGGTCAATTGAGGCTAGCACATTTTCAAGGTCTCCGAACTGGTTAATCAGAAGCGCAGCAGTTTTCGGTCCGATACCGGCAACGCCTGGAATGTTGTCCGAGCTATCTCCCATTAATGCCTGCACTTCACGCACTTTCAAAGCTCCAACGCCAAACTTGGCAAAGATATCTTCGTCTGTTATATATTTTGATTTGGCAGGGTCGTACATTCCTACATGTTCATTCACCAGCTGCATCAAATCTTTGTCAGAAGAGATAAGCATTGCAGATTTTTTTAAAACAGTTGCCCTATCTGCCAAGGTTGCAATAATATCATCGGCTTCAAAACCTTGCTTAGATAGACAGGTGAAGTTTAGAGCCTGCGCAGCAGTTTTTACTAATTTCAATTGTGCAACCAGATCATCGGGTAGAGGCGGGCGATTTGCCTTATAGTCTTTGTAGAGATCATGCCGGAAATTTTTCCCTCCGTGGTCAAGAACGATTACAGCATGTTCCGGTTTGAAGTCATTGATCAGTTTAATCAACATCGAAGTGAAACCATAAATCGCTCCAACCGGTATTCCTGAAGGAGAGCTAAGCGGTGGCTGTACATGATAAGCCCTGAATATAAAACCATAGCCATCGATGATTAATAATGGTTTTGTCTCTCCAGTGTTCATCATAGCATTTTAGTCTTTATCAATTAGAGAATTCACGTTTGCCAGCTCATTTTGTGTGTTTACACCTACTACCAGATTATGATCAGCCGATTTAAAGTAAGATACTTTTTCACCATGCGAGGCGCAAATTTTTATTATTTCAGTTAAGTATAATTCTTTTGCAGGAGTTTCCGGATCAACTATCAAGCACTCATCTATATATTTACCGAGAATGCCTGGGGCAAAAGCCATAATCCCCGAATTACACAATGTTATTTTCTTCTCCTGGTCATTTGCAAATTTGGTCTCAACTATGCGTTTAAAATTGCCACTTTCGTCTACGACAATTCTCCCATATTGATTAGGTTTGTTATATTCAAAGGCAAGAGTGGCAGCTTTTGAACCTGTTTTTTGCAGATGCTCAAAAAGATCATTAATGATATTGGGTGTAATTAGTGGATTATCTCCATATATTACACCAATCAATTGTTCCGGATCAAACACATTCTTTGCTACGGCAACAGCATGAGCGGTTCCAAGCTGCTTTTCCTGGTGTATTAATTTACAACAATCCTCAAAGTTTGGCAAATAAGGTTGCAGATGCTTGGAATACACTAAGACTAAATCATCAGTGACTTGTTTGCAGTTACTTATTACACGTTCTAACATAGGGATACCACCGACTTCATGCATTACCTTTGGTATGTCGGAGTTCATTCTGCTACCTTTACCGGCAGCAAGTATTATTAATTGCCTATTCATTTTTATCTAGCTATTCATTGGATAATTTATCGAACATTTCTTCAGATAGATCGTAGTTACCGAATACTTTTTGAACATCGTCGCTTTCTTCAAGTGCATCAATAAGCTTTAGAAGTTTTGTTGCTCTTTCTTCATCCTCAATCAAGATTATGTTTTGCGGCTTCCATTCTATTCCAGATTCTATAGGCATTCCATATTTGTTGCTCAAATATTCGAGACAATCTGAAAATGACTCAATGTCGGTATAAATAAAATGCTCCACGTCCTTTGACTCAACATCACTAGCGCCAGCCTCAATCGCACTTTCCATCATTTCGTCATCGGGCGCAATGCTGCGCGGATATTCAATTCTGCCGACTCGATCAAACATAAAACTTACGCTACCGGATTCGCCTAAATTACCGCCATGTTTGCTAAAAGCCGCACGCACGTCCGATACGGTTCTGTTTTTATTGTCCGTTAAGGTCTCGACTATGATTGCAATGCCTCCGGGAACAAAGCCTTCATATCGAATTTCTGTATAATTATCTGTATCTGATGGATCAGATGCCTGAGCTAGTGCTTTATCAATTCTGTCTTTAGGAAGATTTTGACTTCGGGCAGCAGAGATTGCAGACCTAAGGCGTGGATTATTGTTTATATCAATACCGCCAATTTTGGCAGCTGTTATTATTTCCCGCACCAGTTTGGTAAATAATTTTGCTCTTTTTTTGTCCTGCGCACCTTTTCGATGCTGTATATTTTTGAATTTGGAATGTCCTGCCATTACAATAATATAGTGTACTTAATTTTAAATATTTTTATTGTAGAGAATAACTATTATAAGGCAAGTAATAATAGTTTTGAGTAAAATCGTACAAAAATTTAGACTATATCTTCTAAAAAAACATTTGACGAAAAGATTTAATAAATGTTAATATACTGTTACTTGGTTTTGTAAGAAACATTTGTATAATATATATAATTAATTTAAAAATAGAGAGGTTAAAGATTATGGCATGTATTGATGTAAATGGAGGGGCTGTACAAAGTACAGGTAGTGCTGAAGTTATTAGTGGTGCTATGGATGGTGATGTTGTTACATTTGGGTCAAGTAAAGCAGATATAAATATTGATGTAAATGGAGGAGCTGTACAAAGTATTGCTGTAAACGGAGGAGCTGTGCAAAGTATTGTTGGTGGTGGTAATGTTGTTGTTGGAGAACACAATGAAGCTAGACTTGTAATACAAGCTGATGTCACGTTGAATGGAGAAGTTAATCGTGATATTATACATTTTACTCCCGGAATAGCAGGAAAAGTTACTTTTTCTGATGGTAGTTCCATGGAATGGGATGGTCAAAATATGGTTGATAATACTCGTAATGTTGTATCTAGCTTCATTTCCTGTTCCGCAGAAGCGCAATTATTTGATTATGGCCATGATTTTCATCCAGATGGTGGTGGTGAAGGTATGCTGTCAGTTTTTTAATTGTGTCATAATATTCTTTTCTAGAAGGTGCGTAAATAGCTTCTGGAATGTCTCAGAATTCATATGTTAGGTTTGATAGGTTGATAAGCCAAATTTCGTGACGGATTTGGCTTACACGGCTATAGTTAAAGCTTAAGCGTCCTTCTATAATTTTGCACTTTTTATAGTATTCAATTTTAACAAGTTAAGTATAGCAGACGTTAATTTCTGCGCAGAATGTATTTGCATTTTTCGTTTTCTCTCTTGTAGGCGGATGCAAGTTTCTTGCTCAATTATTTAGACGCTTTTTATAGTAAAATTGTATTAAATTTATTGACTAATATCCAATTTAGGCCTATTAGTTTACAGGTTTTGTTTAGTGATAAATTCCGGCGCAATCGTTCTGGATTACCGTGTTCTTACTTGCAAAAACCATGATGTTGACGTTAAAAGTAATTGTAAAATGTATGACGAGTTAGTGGCGTTTATGCCGCATTTTTATTTTATTATACAGGGAGTGATCATCACGCTTAAATATAGTATAGTGGCGGTTTGCTTAGGGTTAGTCATAGGCACTTTGCTAGCTATCTGTAAGATAGTGGATGTAAAAGCTTTAAGGCTTTTTGCGCACGGATATACATCCGTGTTCAGAGGCACTCCGCTATTGATTCAGTTAACGATAGTGTATTTTGGTCTACCGGGGTTACTTGATGTAAAACTTAGTGTTTTTGCAGCCGGAGTGCTGGCTTTTTCGTTTAATTCCGGAGCGTATGTTTCAGAAATTATAAGAGCAGGAATTAATGCAGTAGATAAAGGTCAGATAGAAGCCGCAAAAGCACTTGGAATTCCGCCTATACTGCGTATGAAGGATATCATAATACCGCAGGCATTTCGTAAGATTCTACCGGCTTTAGTAAATGAGCTGATAAATTTAATAAAAGAGTCGGCATTAATTTCAATCATTGGTGAGATGGATCTGATGCGTAGAGCGCAGGTAGTGTCTGCAGAGACCTATACATTCTTTACGCCGATGTTAACAGCGGCAGCAGCGTACTATGTTCTAGTGCTAATCATTAGTAGTTTTGCTATGGTTTTGG
>CAJQOD010000036.1 GCA_905479865.1 uncultured Rickettsiaceae bacterium
TTCCAGACATCGAAAACCAGATAATTTTCTGGCTAACATGCTCGCTGCTCTTGCTGCATATACTTTAAAACCTCGCAAACCCTCTATTAATCAACGATTCTTCCACAATGCAAATCATTCCCTTACGCCGAGTTGAGGTTACAATTGCATCTCGCTACGCTCACAGGGGAGCAGGTGTAGTGGTTATTGCGTTACGCTTGGCAGGTGAGAGAGAAATTTGTGAGTGCTAATTTTTTAAGGAGATAGTAATAAGAGAGTAATAAAAAAATTTTTATTTAAAAAACCAAAAAACCCGTATTTCTTATAAAACAATGGTGGAGATGGAGGGAATCGAACCCACGACATTCTGCTTGCAAAGCAGACGCTCTACCCCTGAGCTACATCCCCGATAAGGCTTGCAGGGAATTTATATACTTCCTTGCAGGCCTAGTCAATAGATTTTTTGTACGGTAAAACTACTTCTCTTTAAATCCTTTGAACATGGCATCAAAGACCGGATCCAGAAGATATCGTAGCAGGGTTCTAGTCCCTGTAACAATTTGTACCTCGGCTTGCATTCCTGGCTGTAATCGTAAGTTACGTGGCTCTGCCAATCTATTGAATTCTTCCATATCCAGTTCAATACGTGCCAGATAATAACCACCCGCAAGTTTTGGATCCATTTGTTGACTATGATCAATTACGATATCTGGTGACAATGATACTACCGTGCCTATAAATAACGGAGTAGTCCTTGACTTAAATGCGCTAAAACGAATTTTAGATAGGAGTCCTATTCTTATTGAGTCAATATTTTGCGGTGGTATTTTAGCTTCAATTATTAACATATCATCGCTGGGAGATATCTCCATAATTGATTGGTTACCTTGGATTGAGCTACCAATTGTGTGGTAATTTAAATTATTGATTACACCATCTACAGGTGATTCAATAATCACTCTTGTTAGAGCATCTTGATAATAGAAGAATTTTTCTCTACGATCAGCCAAATTTATTTGAGTGTCTTTTAGCTCGCTAAGTGCTTGCGTTGACGATTTGCTATCCAGGTTTATCAACTCAATTTCGATCTTGGTGATCTCCTGGTCGGTTCTGGCAATTTCTGTGTCAGTCATTGCAAGTTCGCTGTGTGCATTGGCTTCTTTTGCTTCAAGTTCAAGTAAAGTAGCTTTATGGGCAAATCCTTTTGCCTCGAGTTTTCGATTAGCTTCTAGTCTATCTTGCGTAACTTCCAAAGTTTTTTGTAAGGCACGTTTCTTTGCTTTGTATCCTTCTATTTGCTTCTCTGACTGCTTGATTCTTTGTTTCAGAGAGTCTTGTTCAGCCAGTTTTAATTCATTCTTGGATTTGAATAAATTATTTTGAGTTTCAAGTATTTTAGCAACTTCCGGCACAGCTTTATCTTTGAGCAAGAATAGAGGGTAAGTAATTTCATTATCTGCATTAATTTCTGCAAGCAAGCGGCTTTCAGAAGCTAAATAGGTTCTATATTGATTCAGATTATTCTCGTATTCAGATCTGATTCTTGTATCATCAAATTCTATTAGCTTATCACCTTTTTCTACTTTGTCTCCTAGTTTGACATAGATTTTCTTAATAATACCACCTTCCTGGTGGTTGATATTTTTTTTGTTACTATTACTGATTACCGTGCCGATAGCCACAGCTGCGCTGTCTAGTGGGGCTGTTGCAGACCAGAATAAACCTATAAATACAAAGAAAACCAGTACAAAAATACCGAACATTATTGGAGCTCTAGCACTTTGAATTACATCATTAGTCTTATCGCCATCTTTTTTGATGATAAAATTAATGAACTGATCAATAAATTTTACGCTGTTTTGCATGCCTTGCAAAACAGTCATTATGATCCCTTTAGGAGTTAGTTTTCTCAGTACTTTTGCTATTCTTGGTACGTCGCCAGGAGGTAATCCTACAGGAGTTTTTGTATTATCGCCCTTTTGTTTCTGTATCATCATTTGTTGCAACTGTTGAAGTTGTTTCAATTTTTCTGATGCGAGTTTATTATTATCTGACATATTTAATCTATCTCGTATTTTCTAGTCATCAATATGAATCGTGCCGTTTTTAAGCATTTTAATCCTTCCTTGGACTTCTTCTTTTGAACCAAAGCTTGCAACAGAGCCATCTTGAATTACCATGATTTTATCAACTTTAGATAAGATCGATGTACGGTGTGAAATAACTATTACGGTTATGCCTTTTTCCTTGGCTGTTTGTAGAGCACCCGCTAATGCAAGTTCTCCGGCTTCATCAAGATTGGCATTCGGTTCATCTAATATAACGAGCTTGGGATTGCCGTAAAATGCTCTGGCAAGCCCGATTCTTTGGCGCTGACCACCTGACAGATTTGATCCACCAGAGCCAATGTCAGTGTCATAACCATCAGGAAATCTAAGGATAATCTCGTGTCCACCACACATTTTTGCAGTTTCAATAACCATTTCCGGATCGATTTTTTCCGACATGCGGGCAATATTTTGCTTGATACTACCGCTAAAAAGTTCAATTCCTTGTGGTAAGTAGCCGACATGTTTTCCGAAATTTTCTCTATTCCAGGTGTAGACATCACCACCATCAAGTCTAATAGAGCCAGATGAAGCTCCCCAAACACCAACAATTAGTTTTGCAAGTGTAGATTTACCGGCTCCACTAGGACCGATAACAGCCAGAATTTCACCGGGCTGAATTGCAAATGATACACCTTTTAGAATATGCTTAGGCATAGGAGGCTGTGGCGCGCTTTGAGGAACAGGTGCTGCATAATATACATTTTCTGCTGCTAAATGCCCATCTACATGAGGAATTGGCATAGACTGATCTCTTTCCTGATACCTGTCGAAAGACTCATTAATATTCTTGTATGATTTCATTGCTCCGCTAATGCTTTTCCACATAACAATAGCATTATCAAAAGGAGCAAGGGCACGACCAACAATAATAGAGCTTGCGATCATGCCACCGGTAGACATATCTGCACCATTTGTCGATACAACAACATAAGCACCAGTACCGGTAACTGCCATCTGCATAACATTACGCACAAATCTTGAAAAATTTGAAATAATACCATTTCGGTAACTTGCAATGGATTGTTTTCCCAGAGAGGCTTCGTTAAATTTAGCCCAGTTCTTTTTTATGTTGCCGATCATGCCCATCGCTTCTACGGCTTCAGCATTCCTATTAGCAATGTCAGCTTGACTCATACTTTTAATAGAGAGTTCAGTCGCCTCTCCAAGCGTTCTGTTGGTAGCTACTGCGTTGAAGAAGGCAAAGGACACGATAATAACTGCGCCAGCAATTGTTATGAAGCCAATATAAGGGTGTATTAGGAAGATCACAATTATGTATACAATACTCCAGGGAGCATCAAATAGGGTATTAATACCCGTGCTTGTTAAAAAAGTCTTTACCGTTTGAAAGTCACGTAGCATTTGGCTGGATGCAGGATTTACCTTAGTAGCAGAGGCTGAAATAGAATGACCAAAAATAATCGGCGATAAATTGTTGTCAAGCCATTCACCGACTTTAATTAAGGTAAATGATCTGGCAATTTGCAACAGCATATGTACGAAATAGACGCATGCTATGATTACGGATAACATCAGGAGAGTTTTTAAATTTCCGCTGCCAATCACTCTATCTAGTACTTGTAAAGAGTAAAGTGGGGTAACTAACATGAGTAAATTTATAAAGAATGCAAAAACAAATACTACTTTGAAAGCTACTCTACATTTCTCAAGAGCTACCTTTAAAGGATTTTCTCTTTTTTCTATTTGGTTAAATTTTTGTTGCATAACATGTATTTCATCACTTAAAAATTTAAAAAATTATTCCTGCGACAATTGTATATTAAGTTTGACATTTTTACAAGAAAATTAATTTTTATTAATACTACTCCAGTGGTGCGTTTATTAGTGTGAATTATAAAATTTCACCTAGATTCATGTTTTATTATTAAAATATTGTAATATCTCTTTATTTAACAACTTACTGTCCACACTATATAGCAATAACCCAGCAAAGGCAAGATAGGGAATGAATAGGTCGTGACATAATAAACTGATTTTAAGTACTGCATTTTGAGCAGTAGTTTTATAGTTATGTAACTTACTTAATTTACAGTTATAAATATTGCTATTGTTTACAAAAAGTGATGATTGTTTACCATTTCTTTGTATTGAAGTACAGATTTTATCTATATCACCTTGGCTTCCCGTTATCACCAAAGATAAACTGGATAGGGTCTGAAAAACAAATTGCGCCTTCAATCCATAGCTATCAGCTATATTTGCAATAATAAACTTTGTAATTATGATATTATCTGCAAGGTCAATGATATCGTTGCCTCTGATCCCGATAACGGATTCTGCAGGAGTTATACCATGGTAGTGTGCGGCTGTTTTTATATTGATTCTTTCAAGAGTAGCAACGATATCACTCCTGAGATTAGCATGACTATCTATAGGGTCAGCTATCAATGTGTAGTCGCTTTGGTCTTCTTCTGTAGAGACCCAGAAGCTAATTTCTGCATTTAGAAGGGGTTTAAATGATTCTGTTGATTTGCTTAATAGTTTTGCTGACAGATTGCGTGCATTGTGTTTGCCAGCAATGTTTTCACAAAAAAAGCTTGTAGTCGGAAAACTTCTGAACGGGTCGACAAACCCCTTGGTGTCTATTGGTTTAAGGTTAACTTCATTACTGCAAACGAATGATCTTCCTTCTTCAAGGTTATTAAAAGAAGTGTCTATTTGTTTCAAAGAGCCGTCATCACCAAGATATTTCAGCGAAATAAATTGTGATTTATTCTGCCGTGCTAGTTCAATCTCAGCCTCAGATAGTTGCATAAATCGTCTCTACTTTATCACCTCTTCAGCAATCTGGACTGCATTAAGAGCAGCCCCTTTGCGTAAATTATCGGCACATACCCACATATTGATACAATTCTTGCGAGTGAGATCATTTCTAATACGCGAGATATAAACTTCATCGTTCTCAACAGCATCAATAGGGGTTGCATATTTCATTTCATTTTCCGGGCTATATACAATAACACCATCAGCTTCGTCGAGAAGCTCTCCAGCTTCTTTTGCGTCAAGCTTATTCTCAAATTCTACATTAATTGAGATAGAGTGCGAAACAAAAACAGGTACTCGGACACAAGTTATTGTTGAATTGATGTGATTTCCCATTATTTTTTGCAGTTCCTGTTCAATTTTATATTCTTCATCTGTGTAGCCATCTTCCCTGAAATCACCTATTTGTGGAAACAGGTTGAAGGCTATTTGGTTCGGGAATGTTTTAGGTTCCAGATGCTCAAAGACAAATTTTGCTTTTGTTTGCATATAGAGTTCATCCATCGCAGCCTTGCCGGCTCCTGAAACAGATTGATAAGTTGATGCCACAACTCGTTTGATTTTTACAGCATTATCAAGAGGTTTGAGTGCTACAGCCAGTGGAATTACGCAACAATTCGGATTGGCAATTATACCACTCTTAAAGTTTTTCAATGCATTTAAATTGGCTTCCGGCACGATAAGTGGAACGTTTTTTTCCAGTCGGTAGAAAGAGGATTTATCAATTACGATGCAACCTTTGCTGCTAGCTTCTTTTGCATATTTTTCTGAGACTTTTGATCCGGCGCAGAAAAATGCCATATCAATCTTTGCAAAATCCAGCATGTTCATCTGCAAAACTTTAATGGTAGTGTTTCCAAAACTGACTTCTTTTCCTGTAGAATTTGCTGATGCTGCAGCAAATATTTCTTTTATGGGGAATTCTCGCTTGCTAAGGTAATTTATAACTTCTCTTCCAACATTACCGGTAGCTCCGATCACTGCTACTATATATTTTTTACTCATAGATTTTTGTCAATTAGCTCCTGATTGGTTGATCCACTTAATATGTGGGTGTGAAAATGAAAAACCGATTGCCCGGATGAAATTCCTTTGTTAGATACAATACGATATTCATCAGCGCCATTTTCTTTGGCAATAGCTGCTACTTTTCTAAAGTAATGAGCTATTTCATCAGCACTTGCTCTTGCAGTAAAGTCGGCAAAATCTGTATAATTTCCTTTAGGTATTACCAGAAGGTGCGTTGGAGCAGCAGGTTTAATATCTTTTATAACGATCAGCTTGTCATCTTCGTATAATTTTTCTGCTGGAATTTCACCGGAGATTATTTTTGCAAATATATTATTTTTATCGTACATCTACAGATTCTCCTGATGACTTTTTCTCATATTATATTTAACTTCGGCTTCTTCTTCATCACCGGCAAGGATTATGTCAGATAATTCCAGGCCATTCTTTTTAGCATAATGTTCTCGCATTTCGTCTGCAAAGAATCCAAATATGAATAATATAGCGATATTGATGGAATAGGCAATATGTGAGATTGCCAGAGTTTTTATAAGCAAGCTCACAACCATTGTAAAAAAAGCGATAAACCACATTTTATGATATAATGCCCAAAAGCAGTTGAAAATTCCGGCGATGAATGAAAAGCCCTGCTTGATTAATATAGGGTCATTCTCCTTTTTACTTGAATCCGTGTATACAGAGTATATATTCATAAGTTATTAAGTACTTGCAATTTGGAATGTAAGTAATTATCTATCACTTATGTGATTTACACAAGTTCAAATCAAAAAAGAATATAAATATTATTATGTCAGAAAATTCTTCAGGTGTGCCGAGTCTTCGAGGTACTACAATTTTATGTCTTAAAAAGGGTAGGGATGTAGTCATTGCAGCAGATGGTCAAGTGTCACTGGGAAATAGCATTATGAAAGCTACTGCCAGGAAGTTACGTACACTCTCTGATAACAAAATCATTGCAGGGTTCGCAGGTTCTACTGCCGATGCGTTTACCCTGTTTGAGCGTCTTGAAGCAAAGTTGGATAAATACTCTAATCAGCTGATGCGTAGCGCAGTGGAGTTGGCCAAAGACTGGCGTACCGACAAATACTTGCGTAAGCTTGAGGCCATGTTAATAGTAGCCGATAAGGACAATATCCTGATTGTAACAGGAAATGGGGATGTCATTGAACCGGAAGATAACATAGCCGCAATTGGTTCTGGCGGGCTATTTGCACTGTCTGCGGCAAAGGCTCTGATGTCTGTGGAAAATAAGATGAAGGCAGAAGAAATTGCTTTAAAGTCAATGCATATAGCTGCTGATATTTGTGTGTTTTCAAATCATAATATTATAATTGAGAAAGTTGTATGAGTGTGAAAGATAAAATGGGATTAACTCCAGCTGAGATAGTTGCCGAGTTAGACAGATTTATTGTTGGCCAAAACCCTGCCAAGAAGGCGGTTGCTGTTGCATTGCGTAATCGCTATCGTAGAGCAGGCGTTGAGGAGCCAATGCGTAGTGAAATTGTTCCAAAAAATATCCTGATGATCGGTTCTACCGGTGTTGGTAAAACAGAAATTGCAAGGCGTTTGGCGAAGCTTGCCGAAGCTCCTTTTATTAAAATTGAGGCAACTAAATTCACAGAAGTTGGTTATGTTGGTCGTGATGTTGAATCCATAGTACGTGATCTTGTCGAGATTGCTGTAGCCTACCAACAGACAAAGGCTAAAAAAGAGGTTGAAGAAAAAGCAAAGCTTAGGGCTATTGAAAGAATTTTAGATTCAGTAGTTGGTAAATCTGCAACGCCTGAGACAAGAGATAAGTTTCGGGTAAAGATTCTAAACGGCGAGCTAGGTAGTACAGAAATTGAGATTAGTGTGAAAGATACAGGTCCGGTTGGTGGTGGTAGCTTCGAGATTCCTGGAATGCCAGGAGCAGCAATGGGTGTACTGAACGTAAGTGATATGTTGGGCAAGGCCTTTGGTGGTGATAAAATGAAGCAAAAAAAGTTTGCCGTTGTTGATGCGCTTGAGGTAATCACTTCAGAAGAGTCTGAAAAGATGATCGATGAGGATAAAACCATTATGAACGCTGTGCATGCGGTGGAAAATGACGGTATAGTTTTCTTGGACGAGATAGATAAAATTACCTCCAGAGCTGAATCTAAAGGTGGTGAAGTCAGTAGAGAAGGCGTACAGAGAGATTTGCTCCCTTTAATTGAAGGTACAAGTGTGGTTACCAAATATGGAACCATAAAAACCGACCATATATTGTTTATAGCTTCTGGAGCTTTTCATTTATCCAAGCCGTCGGATTTGCTTCCTGAACTTCAGGGAAGGTTGCCAATACGTGTGGAAATGTCTTCTCTTACCAAGGATGATTTAGTTAAAATTCTTACTGAACCTGAATCCAGTTTGATTAAACAATATATTGCATTGATTGCAACAGAAGGAGTAGAGCTTGAATTTACTAAAGATGCGATTGAAGAGATTGCTACACAGGCAGCGAATTTTAATATTGAGATAGAGGATATTGGTGCTAGAAGACTGCATACTATCCTGGAAAATTTACTAGAAGATATAAGCTTTGAGGCAAGCGATTCCAGGAACAGGCAAGTAACTATTGATAAGAAATTTGTAGCAAAGCAGCTATCCGGATTTATTAAGAATATAGATTTAGCCAAGTTTATTCTTTAAATAACGAGAATTTATTTCTCAGCTGCAAATCCTCTTAATGGTATGGGAATTTAACGATACCTAATCATGATTTTTAGGTTTCAAGAGTGATGTCATGGGTAATGAATTATATAGCTTTACCATAGTGACGTCTGTTGACAAGATTTGCTATGTCTTTTATTCTAAATTTCTATTTTGAAAATTCAAGCATCAGAAAAATAACATGATAACCAAAGTATCCAGTTTGACCTTTAGTGGAGTTGACATTATTGATGTTGATGTTCAGGTGCAGATTGAACCTGGTATGCCGAAATTTGTTATTGTGGGCTTAGCCGATAAAACTATCGCTGAATCCAAGGAACGTGTACGTGCGGCTTTATCGTCAATTGGCCTTAGCTTACCTGCAAAAAAGATATTGATTAACTTGGCACCTGCTGACCTTGTAAAAGAAGGAAGTCATTTTGATTTAGCCATCAGCGCAGGAATTCTTGCAAGCATGGGCGCATTACCTGCAGATGAAATTAGTAATTATCTGATTTTAGGGGAACTTTCTTTGGATGGTGCCATCTTACCGGTTAGCGGAGTTCTGCCTGTGGCAATGGGCGCAACTGCAAGGGGTAAAGGAGTGATTTGTGCGAAGCAAAACGGTTCTGAGGCAGCCTGGTCTGGCAATGATAATATCCTGGCTCCCGGTAATTTACTTGAACTTATAAACCATTTTAAAAGTACGCAAATTCTTTCTCAGCCGAAGCCAGGCATTGCTGATAGCGTAGTACAATATCCGGATTTAAAAGATATAAAAGGACAGAAAATTGCTAAAAGAGTTCTTGAAATTGCGGCAGCTGGAGGGCATAATTTATTGATGTTTGGCCCTCCTGGGTCAGGAAAGTCAATGCTTGCCCAGAGATTGCCCGGGATAATGCCAGAGCTTGCAGCGTCTGAAATATTGGAATGTAGCACTGTTGCAAGTGTGGCCGGCAAAATCGAAAACGGATGTTTGACCAGGGTGCGGCCATTCAGGTCACCGCATCATTCCTGCACGGCTGCTGCGATGGTTGGAGGTGGAGCAGGACGCAGAGTACAA
The DNA here is from genome assembly GCA_905479865.1 of uncultured Rickettsiaceae bacterium. Classification (GTDB taxonomy): domain Bacteria; phylum Pseudomonadota; class Alphaproteobacteria; order Rickettsiales; family Rickettsiaceae; genus Megaera_A. The sequence goes on from CAJQOD010000036.1 coordinate 9,640, forward strand.
CCTGGTGAAATTTCACTGGCGCATAATGGTGTATTGTTTTTAGATGAACTACCTGAATTTAATTCAGCAGTGATTGAATCGTTGCGTCAGCCCATGGAGACAAGAGAAGTGATGATTTCCCGCTCTGGTGCGCATATAACATACCCTGCTAATTTTCAGTTAATAGCAGCAATGAATCCTTGTAAGTGCGGATATTTAAACGATCCACATAAAGCCTGTAACAAGGCACCGATATGTGCAACCAGTTATCAATCAAAGCTGTCGGGGCCAATATTGGATCGTTTTGATTTGCATATTGAAGTTGGTAATTCTGAAGATCACTATAGTTATGATCAGGTTCTCAATATATCCGATGAAGAGACAAGTGAGGAAGTTGCAAAAAGAGTAAGGGCTGCTCAAGAGTTGCAAGCACAGCGTTATGAGGGGTATAATATCCGATTGAATAATAGCCTTGATGGGGATTTGCTTGTTGAGTACGCAATTCCGGTCGATGATGGCAGAGAGATGCTCAACGACGCTGCCAAGAAGTTTCGGCTTTCCATGCGTGCTTATAATCGGGTGCTAAGAGTAGCTAGAACAATAGCTGATTTAGAAGAGTCTAAATGGGTTCGAAAAATTCATGTCGCAGAGGCTTTGAGTTACAGACAAATGGATTTCGCAGCGCTAGAAGCTGCGTAAAAATAGGTAGTAGCTAATGACTGGGCAAATCATTAAATATTAAGTGAAATACTATGAAAATAATAAAAAAATTAATCAACACATTTGCTGTAGTTACAATAGCTTATGTTGGTTATAGCGCTTATAATGGATATAGGCTAGCTCACACACCATCAAAATTTGAGCAGGCAGCGGCTAGGTTAAATTTCAATGGAATAAATACTCCTGAATTATCTGTTTCTTCTCATAAACAACATGAAGAGTTGCTTAGAGTATTTTATTATGCCGGTTATTTAAATCCTGAAAATTTGTGGCAGGGTATAAATAGTATGCGTTTTGAGCATCCAGAGAAGGTTTTTGGATTATTAGTACGATCTGTTGTCGCATCTGGGGCTGATGAAGATGACCCAGATCAGTTTAATCCGGCAATATTAAGAAAACTTTTTTGTAATGATGATATGATGTCAGGAGCAGATTCCATGGATTTGTTGTTATATCTCGGGCAAAATGCTTTTAATAGACAGTTGAATCAAGAAAGGAGTGAATTAACGCAGCAAAGCTGGATGAAGCAATATAAAAGTGAATATATTGAATCGGCTAAAAAGCTTGGTTTAATAGATAAGGTGTCACCTTTGCGGCAACAATATGACGAAGCTGTAATTGCAGGTGCTGCAAGAGCCGCCGTTATACAAAGAGTTGCCGATTATATGAGTAATCTGCAAGCAGGTGTAGAAATTAGGGGTAAAACTCTTGTCATGTCGGGCAAGCGTCCTTTATGGGCAGAAATAGATGGTATTTCTCTGGGAACTCATGCACGGATAATGCAAGCATTACGTGATAGTAAAGATATTTCTGACTTAATATTGCCTTTGAGTACAAGAGAAGAAATTCTTGAAGAAGGTAAGCAGTATCTTGTCCGACTTGCAAGTCAAAAAGCTGTTGAGCTTCATGAAACTAATCCTTTTATAGTTTACGAGCCTATTGACGAGAGACCGTCAGGGTTTTTCCCTGGCAGAACTTATCCGCATTATACACAATCTGACCAAGTTCTAACGGAAACGATAATGGTGCAGGATGTTTTTCATACATTAACGGGAAGTGCAATTGACGTTATTGATACTGTAGCAGAACATGGTAGACGTCCAGATACTGTTACAACTGCTAGAGATTATGCTCAAGGGCTTATACAAAGAATTAAAAATGGTGAGCTTGGTCATCAGAAAGAATTTGTGCTTTATTTCCAAAGTAATCAGCCCTATATAGAGCGTCAAACTCTTACTCTTCAAAGAGAGATCAATAAAGTTCTAAAAGAACAAAGTGATGAGGAGTTAACAATTCGTGTTGAGGGAGTCGGTGCTAGAGCTAGCGCTGATGTAGCACGCATACATTCTGAACTAGGAGCTCTTATTAGTGTTAAGTATGATAATGCGCAAGAGCAAGAAAATAGTGGCTTTTCTTCCATGCGGGATAAAAAAGATTTACAGTTTTCAACCCGTAAGCAGCTTGCAGAAATTCCGCCTATGCCTGATTATTCTACGACAGGTGATGATGAAAGCTTTGTAGGAATTATGGGTAATTTATCCTGGCAGTTTGAGAAGTTTTTTATAGATTCGGGTAGATAAGTATTTTTTATACCAATTTCTAACAATTTCTTATCTAAAAGAACGGCAGAAGCTGCGTAAAAAGAGGTAGTAACGAATGACTAGGCAGATTAAAAAGGATTTGGCATGTGCATACCGGATACTTGCCAAACTTGGAATGGATGATCATACATATACGCATTTATCAGCAAGACCTGAAAGCGCAGATTTTTATTATATTTTCCCATTTGGCCATCGTTTTGAAGAGGTAACTCCAGAGTGTTTATTAAAAGTAAGCCTGGATGGAAAAATCCTGGAAGGAGAGGAATATCAATATAATCAAACAGGTTACGTTATCCACGGCAGTATTTACAAAGTGCGCCCGGAACTAACAGCAATCTTTCACTTACATACAACATCTAGCGTTGCAGTATCTGTTATGAAAGATGGTTTACTGCCGATTAGTCAGTGGGCACTACATTTTTATGGTCAGCTTGCTTATCATGAGTATAATTCCCTGGCACTTGAGGAAGGTAAGCATGGAGGAGATCTAGTTGGTGATTTGGGAGATAAAAATGTAATTTTTCTACGTAATCATGGCTTTATAGCGTGTGGCAAGACGATACAAGAAGCAATGTTTTATTGCCATCACCTTGAACTTGCCTGTAGAAGCCAAATTGCGGCACTTTCATGTAATCAGGAATTAATTATTCCGGATGCATCTATTTGTAAAAGAGCTAATCGTGACTTGCTTACTTTTGAGAAGAACCTTGGTATGCGTGATTGGCAGGCCTGGGTAAGGTGGATTGAAAACAATAATTAGTGGACTTTGAAAATAGTGAGTGACTATTTTTGGATTAGAGTTATAAAAATATGGTATTAGACGCCAGTAACAGGCTTGACAATCTGCGATATTTTTATACAATGTGCTCACCCATTTTCAATGGGCTTGTAGCTCAGCTGGTTAGAGCGCACGCCTGATAAGCGTGAGGTCGGAAGTTCAAGTCTTCTCAAGCCCACCATTCTCCTCCTTTGGCAGTTTCGACGAAAGCGTCAAACGTTGGACGTAAGGTATAGACTAGTCTGTAACCGTTTAGTTCAAGGTTAACAAATACCCTGTTTATTAAATCTCGTTTTTCGCTGATAGTTGAACCTTTGAAATGCGAATTTAGTATAAGGGCTTGAGTTTATATTCCAAAACAGAATTTTGGTTTATAATTTTTGCCAATGAATAACCAGCAACACAAGCTAAGATATGCACGATAAAATTCAAAGAGCTACGATGTCTTGTATGTTCAAGGTTCATAGAATTTTTTAACATACAAAAACGAATTCAACCAGGACTCTTTTTCGTAGCAAGCATTTGTCACTATTAGATAAAAGATGGTTCTTCATATCTTTTCTAATTCCAGTACAAATCTTTAGTCCATCTGCAAATAACTCTGCAAATAGTTTTTTAGAAATATATCCCTTACCCCCATAGAGATTACCAGTTAAACCTTTGGCTAAAATGGATACAACGGAAGAATCACTGTTGTTGCTTTTGGTAATTTTAATTGCCGTAATATTGCCCTTATTATTAATGATTAAGTAAAGTTTTAAGCCCATGAACCAGCCATAAGAGCTACGTCCAATTTTAGAAATATTTTTAAAAAACTATTTTACTCTTCTTTTCATAGCCTATATAATACCCCTTAAGCTTATATAATTAGTAATGGAGAATTAAAGATGAGGCTTCAGACAACAAGGGATGTAAATGTTTACTTTAGTGAGTTATCTAAATATAAAGGAACAGATCACCTTAATGTAATTATATGGGAAAATGACACTCTTTCCCATTTTGTAGCAGAATTAAAAGAATTAGACACTTCAAATCCTATTAATCTGGAGCATATTCTTGTACACCATAGCGTAACCGAAGAAATAAGTCCTGAGGAGTTGGTAGTACTTTTTGGTTGTACAAAGTCTATTTGCTTACCTAAACCTCTAACAAATGAACAACGGGAAGCTGTAGTACATGATATGCTTCACTCTGGGTGTAGGTTACAAAAACTTACTGTGGCTAATAGTGATGATAACCTTGTACAAACATTAATGGATCTGGTAGGCACGCTAAAAAGCGTAAGTCAAGATTTTCCTGGTATGATGGAAACATACTTTCACTGTAAAAGCGAAGGACACGCTAACTGTGCGACCGAAGGACACGTAACATTATCTGGTATTACGGATGATGATATAGTAGTAGCAACGGAAGGCTAAAAACATTAGGGGAGTACTGTCTTTAGATTATAGTCAAGTTCTATTCTATATATTGAAAGATACCATTTTTAACTCTGTAAGAGTTCTACCAGAATATGTAAAGACTTTTTGATTAAAATATTACTGCACAGGAAAGTCAAAATACTGATTGGCAAACGGTTCATTTTTTAATGTATAATGCCACCATTCCTGCGGTAGATTTTCAAAGCCATATTTCGCCATCAAATTTTTCAGGATATTACGGTTTTGCTGAGCCTCGGTCGATACTTGGTTGCTGTTAGTATGTGCCTTTTCTCCGAAAAAATCAAAGCCGGTACCCATGTCCAGTGGCTTATTATTTTGCTGGTTTACTATCGTCAGATCCACTGTTGAACCACGGCTGTGGGTGCTGTTGTTGGGTGATATAAAACCTTGCTCAAACAGGTCTTTTTTGATTAATGTGGGGTGGTATCTTTCTTTTATTTGGGGATTATCTTTTTCCAAGCCCCAGTTGAAGAACTGTTTTACTGCTCGCGTTGGTCTGTATGCATCCCAAATTAGCAAAGTTAAACCTTGTTGTTCTATCTCTTTTTGGGCTTCGCACAATGCATTGGCAGCTTCTTTGGTAAGAATTGCTTTGCCAGCGACATAGCCATCAACAATTTTGCCAGTGAAATTATCTGTTGTTGCATATTTCATGTCTTGTATTATTTGTGGGCAAATATCTTCTACATACGCAAAACCTTCTGGAAGGTGGGTGTTTTTATATGATGTAGTAGCAGAAATGGTTTTAGTTAACATAGCAAAATTACCTCATTTAATTGGTGTAGTTTTATTTTGTTGTTTATTCTCTTATCTAACATTAACTAAAACTGGTACTAGTTGCAAACCAAAATACCATATAATCGTAATAGTATCAGCGACGTACTGCGTTTTCCCTTTACATGAGGTAATTATTATACTGGTGGGACCGGAAGGATTCGAACCTCCGACCTAGTGATTAGGAATCACTTGCTCTATCCTGCTGAGCTACGGCCCCGGATGTTTAGTGACAGTTATATGCATGTGCAAGAAAGTCAGAAGGGTTTACATGGCGCCTTTTAACCCTTATCTCAAAGTGCAAATGCTCCTTGGTCGCTGTGCCGGTTTTGCCTTGTGTGCCTATGATTTGTCCTCTGAAAATTGCTTGCCCCTTGCGCACATTAATTTTGCTTAAATGGGCATAGAAACTCGTGATAGTGGCACTATGCCGAATTTCAACGACATTGCCATAATCATTATGCCGTCCAGCGAAGGTCACCCGACCATTGGCTGCAGCATAAACCGGTGCATCATTTTTTGCAACAATATCTAATCCGCAATGGAATTTTTTTCTCTTTTTAACCGGGTGATTACGGTTGCCATAATTACTGCTGATTTCAGACTGGAATAGCGGTGGCATTACTGGTACAAATACCATGATTCTATCTAGCTTGTTAAGTTCTTTTCTTGGATCAATTTTAGTTAAATCGGCTTTTGAGAGTCGTTTGATATATTTGTATTTATTATTAGGTAAAATGCGATATTTGGCATGTAATTTTAGCAGAAATTTATAAATTCTTACAATTTTTTTCCTGGCCTCCTTGTGTAATAGAACTGATGATTTATAATTTGCTTTAAATTTCTGTATGTATCTTTCAGCATAGTTTTTATCATTAATTACCAGCCCGAGATCGGCAGAATAGATGTAATTAGTGTTATCTATTCTGCCAAGATCATATGCAATAATTAAATCGCTTCCAGTTAATTTATAAGATTTATTAAGCTCTGCGCCAATTATGCGATAAGGTCGGATTGAAAAACTGCTAGAGCTACAGCTCTGCATAAGTAAACAAAGCAATATTACAAAACAAATGGTTATTAGTTTTTGCATATTACATATTAATAAATTCTAAAAGTGGCCCTAGAATCATTAGCGGTAAGAACGTTATTGCGCCAACTAGCAATACTGTGATGAGCAGGAAAATACTTAGTTCAATGCCTGATTGAGTGCGTTGACTTATTTCGTTGGCAATTCTCTGTTTACGTGCAAAGGAACCGCTGATGGCCAGTGAGAAATATATTATCGGATATCTGCCTAAAAACATTGCTAGTGCTGTCATGTAGTTGAAGTAATCGGTGGAGGTGTCAATGCCTGAAAAATTTGAGCCGTTATTGGCAAAACTAGAAGCGAAATTATACGTAATATCTGTTACAGCCTGTGAACCATGATAAGTTATGAGGTCTTGTGAATATGGCAGCAATAAGGTTATACTGGTAAATAATAAAACGCCGACCGGCATCACCAGGAATACTATAATTACATAGTTAATTTCATTGATAGTAATATTTTTGCCAAAAAAATTGGCTGTTTCACCGGTAATCAAACCACGCAAGAAAACTGCCACAATGAGATATGATAACATGGCAAAAAAACCTGATCCTACTCCTTCAATGATAAATTTGCCCATAATTAGATTGGCAAAGAGTACAAGAGTGCTAAGCGGAGAGTAATTTTCAAGGCAGGCATTGGCCGAGCCATCAGAACTCATAGTGATGGACAATACCCACATTAATGAAGGAAATTTATCATAAACAAGCTCTTTACCCATGTAGTTAAAATCATCTCCAAGAGCTGTGTCACCAAAAATAAAGGGTAGGCCATAAGTAGTTTCCCCTAAATTCATTATCAGCAGAGAGGAAATCATAATGACAACGATTATGGTGTATAATGCCCAACTCAATTTTTGAGCGCCAACCAGAAATCCGTAAGCAAAGATCATGGAAGAGGGCATCATTACAATTAAAAACAGCCCAAGCATGACTGCTTCGCGAGAAGGTGCTTCAAAGGGATGGGCTGATGCGCTTGCAAAAAGCGATCCTCCGTTTGCAACTAAATTCTTGATAGCGACTTGTCCTGCTACTGGTCCTAAGCTCAGTTGTTCCGGGATACCAGACAGGTTGGTGTAATCAATTATTCCTGTAAAATCATGCGGCATACCAAAAGCAATAAACGCAACTGCAACAATTATGGAAAATGGAAATAGAATAAACAATAAGGCTCGCAGGAAATCATCATAAAAATTACCGATAAATGGGTTATGGTTGTTTATTATACCTCTGATAAAAGCAATAAAGACTGCAATTCCTGTCGCCCCGGATAAGAAGTTTTGAGTAATTAAGGCAAACACATGCGAGAACATTGTTAATTCGGTTTCAGGGTTGTGGCTTTGGAAGAAAGTACCGGTTGCAAAAGAAACAGCTGCATTAAGCGCACTGGGGAAACTTATATTTCCGTTTAAGGTGTCAGCTTCCGGTAAAAAATCCTGAAAGTAAATTATCAGGAAGGTAAATAATATGCACAGGCTGTTGAAGCACATCAAGCTTGCAAAATATTCTTTCCAGCGCTGGTTCTTCCATTGCCCCTTTTGGTTTCTTAAGATTTCATGCTCTTTATAGCCATATTTGTAAATCACGGCAATATATTTACCCAGTAAGGGAGCACCTATGGTGATCAGTAAAAAAAAGGCAAGTACTGCAAAGATCATACGACATCAATATCTAAAGAAATATCGTCTTCCGGCTCATTCAGAGTTAGCGGCTTTTTTAAGCCACAACTTGCCAGCACAAAAGACAGTAATAAGATAAAAATAATTTCTTTCATAATTCTTTTGGTTATAGTTTTCTTATTTGAAACTTTGTACTGTAAAATGACTGAATAAAAATATTATATTAAATTATGAAAAAATGTATATGGCTTATTAGCTTCAATTTGATTCTTATATTTACTCAAAGTTGTTATGCAATAAAATCTACTATAACTGAGCATAATAACTATACGGATACAGAGACGAATTTTTTTGATGAGCAGGGGAATAAAGTATTTCTTGATCAGTATGAAGGTAGCACAGTGTTACTGGTGTTTTGGGCTACCTGGTGCGGCACTTGTGTTAGTGAGCTTCAAGACCTGGATAACTTACAAAAAGATTTTCGTAAATTACCATTTAAGGTGATTGCTGTCTCTGAGGATTATCAAGGTATAGAAGTAGTAAAAAAACACTTTGAATCGAGTGAAATCAGGCATTTGGAAATATTTTATGATTATCAAAATCAACTTTTTAGAGCGTTATCGGTCGTTGGGTTACCAACTGCATTTTTAATTAATACTGACGGTAAGGTCAAAAAGATTTTTAAAGGTAAAATGAAGTGGCATGACGATAAAATTCGCGCTATGCTGTTATCTGAGATAGAAGGAAATCCAGAAATACCTAAAAATACCTATCGGGTTCCGTCATTAAACAGGCAGGTTGGAAAAGTTGTTAAAGCGATACAGCAAGTTCCGAACGAAAAAGGTGAAAATAATAATGCAGAGGAAAAAAGTAATGACAAAAAAACAAACCAATCAAAATAATAATGTAATTACCCAAAGAGGATCAGGGATCTCTGCTCGTCGTCAAAGTAAATTTGAGCAGTTACTATCTTTCCTGCCGCTTGGTCTTGGGGTATCAAAGCCGGTTGTGGCGATATTTAGGCTCGATGGGGTAATTGGCAAAGTTGGCACGCTAAAATCCGGATTAACTCTGAGCTTGCTCAACAAATTAATCGAAAAAATGTTTAAATTAGAACGGTTGGATGCTATTTGTCTAAGCATTAATTCGCCAGGCGGCTCACCGGTGCAGGCTGATCTTATAGCAACTAGAATTATAGAATTAGCAAAAGCAAAAGAAGTGCCGGTATTTAGCTTTGTTGAAGATGTGGCAGCTTCGGGTGGATATTGGTTGGCATGTGCCGGGAGTAAAATTTATGCAAGCAAAAGCTCGATCATAGGTAGTATAGGTGTGATATCGAGTGGTTTCGGGTTTCATGAGGCGATAGAAAAGCTTGGCATTGAGCGAAGAGTTTATACGGAGGGCAAGACTAAATCGGTGCTTGATCCATTTAAGCCGGCAAAAAATTCGGATATAAAAATTATCCGGAAGATTCAGCAGGATATTCATTATCACTTTATTAGTACGATTAAAGATAGACGTGCAGGGAGATTAACACAAAATGATGATATTTTGTTTAACGGGGAATTTTGGTCTGCTCAGACAGCAGTGGATTACGGACTCATAGATGGGATTGATAATTTATACTCATTCATTCAAAAACGATATGGTGATAATGTAAAAATTGAACATATTGAAAATAAGCAATCCTGGATAAAAAAGAAATTAAGCATGAGTCAAATTTCTCAAGAGTTTGCAGGAAAGCTTGCGGAAAGCGTTATGGATTCGGCTGAAAGGCGCTTATTACAAAGCAGGTTTGATATCAGTTAAGCCTTTTGTTTAAGAGAAATTGTCTTGGCAAGAAGTTGAGAAATAGTATCAATTATAAAAATAACTACCTACCATCGTCATTGCTGCATAAGGTTATGTAATTCGCTGACAGTTTTTGTTGTAATATTCTTCGTCATTGCGAGCGCAAGCGAAGCAATCCATTATAGCTTCAGTTTTGCAATGATAAATGGATTGCCGCAGCCCTAAGGGCTTCGCAATGACGATGGGGATAGTTAATAAAATGATGGGTATTATTAAGCTTATCCCTTATTTTAGCTGTAACAATATTATCTTCGATAAAAACCCCTAGTTTTCAACAAAATTTGCTTTATTATATCGGCTATTAAATAATAGTTTATATAAGTTAAGCCTGATGACGCCAATTTTTTATATTAAGGACGGAAATTTAAGTTTTGCTGATAAAATTGTCTTGTCTGATCTTGAATTATACATCTCTTCTGGAGATAGAGTTTGCCTGGTTGGAAAAAACGGTTGCGGTAAATCCAGCCTTATGAAAATTATTGAAGGTGAATATGAATTGGATGATGGTGAATTATTTCAGGATTCGTCTGCCCATGTCGGATATTTAAAGCAGGATATGAAGTTACTGCCCGATTGCAAAATATATGATTTTATTCTGGGAGAATTTAAGGATCCGGAAAGTAATAAATATCATGCTGATATCATTTTAAAGCAACTGGAAATTGATGGGGATTTAGAGCTTAAACATTGTTCAGGAGGGCAGACCAGAAGAGCTTGTCTTGCCAAAGCTTTGGTTAGCAAGCCAGATATTCTGTTGTTGGATGAACCCACCAACCACCTTGATATTCAGGCGATAGAGTGGCTTGAAGGATATATAAAAAACTATCCGGGAGCAGTTATTTGTATAAGCCACGATCGGATGTTTCAGGAAAATATCACTAATAAAGTCTGGTGGATTGATCGCGGGATTTTGCGTAAATCCGGCAAGGGTTTTAAATATTATGACCAGTGGCGGGAAGAAATTATCGCAGCAGAAGAGTCAGTTTTGCGCAAGATGAACAGGAAGTTGGAAGCCGAGAAAAATTGGCTGAATATGGGAGTAACCGGTAGAAGAAAACGTAATCAGAAGCGTCTGGCGAATTTATATAGGCTTAGAGAAACACTCAGAGCTCATCACACGAATCTTAGACAGGCAAAAGCAAGACTGCAAATTGAACTTGCTGAGGAGATGAAGAAAACCAAATTTATTATAGAAGCAGAGCATATTTCATATAATTTTCCTGGTAAAAAACTATTCGATAATTTTACTTTTAAAGTTAAAAAGGGAGAAAAAATAGGAGTTATAGGTCCAAATGGAGCAGGTAAATCAACATTAATACGCTTGCTTACAAAAGAGCTGGAGCCGTTAGCTGGCAAAGTCAAGCATGGAACTAATATTGATATAACCTATTTTGACCAGCACAGGAGTGATTTAAACCCCCAGTATAGTTTGAAGCAAACTCTGTGTCCTGGAGGAGGTGACCAGGTTTTCCTAAAAGACAGGACGATGCATGTTGCAGGTTATTTGAAAAATTTTATGTTCGATCCTAAAACCCTGGATAACAAGGTTGCGACATTGTCGGGCGGTGAGGCCAACCGATTACTTCTTGCAAAATCATTGATAAATCCGGGAAATTTTTTCATTTTAGATGAACCGACAAATGATCTTGATATGGATTCTCTCGACATGCTTCTTGAGATACTGGCAGATTATACGGGTACACTGATAATCGTCAGTCACGACCGGGATTTTTTGGAAAATCTGGTTACTAGAACTCTAGTCTTTACCGAAAGTGAGATAATCGATTTATATGGCGGCTATGAAGATTATTTAAAATATTATCGCTTAGGTCAAAAAGAAGTAAAATCTACAAAAATTAAATCAATTGCGCCCGCACCTGTGAAAACTGGAAGTTTGCAGAAAATGAGTTATAAATATGTACGTTTGCTGGAGATATTGCCTGGAGAAATAGAGATGCTGGAAGAACAAATTGCAATTATGGAAAATCAGCTCGCAGAGCCAGACTTGTATAATTCTGATAATAAAAAGTTTGAATATCTATCGCATCAATTGCAACAATCAAAATCAGAACTTGAGATAAAATTAGAGCAATGGCTAGAGGTTGAAACAATGCAGGATAAAATAAAGAAGTAATTTTATGACAAATTCGCTAAAATTATATGTCATTTTTTGTAGTATATTTTGTACAATAATTGTTACAGGTAATTTGATATTTCAGAAATTTATCAGTATTAATCTGTTTGATAATGTGTTGGAAATTTCAGTAGGTGTCCTGCTTTATCCTCTTACTTTTCTGATTTCGGATTTTGTCACAGAATTTTATGGCAAAGAAAGAGCTAAATTCATGATCAATATTGCGATTTTATGTAGCTTCATTGTGTTTGTATTGGTTCTTGTATCCGATTATTGTACAGCCACCAAGTGGTCGGTAATAGACGATGCAACATTCCACAGGGTGTTTAATGTTTATGGGATTGGGGCTGTTGCATCAATAATTGCGAATTATCTGGGTCAGCTAGTTGATATTTACACTTTTTCTTATCTGAAATTTCTTACTAAAGGTAAATATTTATGGCTTAGAAATAATATAAGCACCATATTGGGGCAATTGGTAGACACTGCTGTGGTCGTATCGATTTTATGTGTATTTGAAATAATACCGCAGGAGCAATTCCTTATTGTATCCCAGAGCAGCTTATTCTTTAAAATATTAGCTGCTCTGGCAGACACACCATTATTTTATTTAGGCTATTATTTGATACGAAAATCCAAGCTTGCTAAAACGACATAATCTTTCTCAATTGTAGGGAATAATTCTTTAGTAAACGGGAACATTTCCTCTCTACCGTCATCACTAAATTTAATTTCGATGATATCACCGGCACCATAATTTGCGACGTCCAAGATTATGCCGAGTGTTTGTCCAGCCTTATCTATTACTTTTAAACCTCTTAAATCTTCAAAATAAAATTCTTCTGTAAGGAGTGTTGGCAAATTTTCTTTGTAGCAATATAGTTCCATACCTTTTAATTCTTCTGCATGGTTTCTGTCATTACAATTTGTAAGCCTGCAAATAACCCAACCTTTAGAATTTACTCTAAGCATTTTCAGCTTGACAGGACTATTATTTTTATCAATTAACTGGAGCTTTACAATGTTACTTACAGGATTGGTATAGGACTTAATCAGCACATCTCCCTTTATCCCATGCGCTGCGGATATTACACCAACTAAAATTAAATTCTTTTCTTTGACCATTTTGTGGGCATCTCGTTGATATATTATTAAAAAGGTACTATCCTGCTATATGGTGGAATAGTCGGTGTCGGTTTTTACATTCACATTTATAACATAATTGTCAAAGATGATGAAAAAATTATTTGTAAGTATAGTGATTATTATTGGATTAATAGCAGGAATGGTGACTGCATCCATTACATTAACTGACTACAAAAAACTGTATCAAGAGTTTGTAGAGAGTACTAAAATTGATATAGCTTCCATCAAAGAAAGTGACTTTAAAATCAATAAATTTCCGATTCCATATCTGGTTATTGATCAGATAGAACAAGATGGTAAAGTTAAAGTAAAGAATATTGAAATTCACTTTTCACTGATGTCGTTGCTTACTTTTGATCCTCGGGTAACGCAACTTAAAATTGGGGAGGCAATTATTCATCTTGATAATGAGGATGTGAATTTCCTGAACCATGACGAATTTATTTCCGAACTTATCATTAAAGATGCGCTGTCAGTTCAGGCAACCATTGATAAGCTGAGCTTTGTTGAGTCGGATGAAGATGTTCCTCTAGTGATAGAAGATTTTGCATTTATAAGCAAAGATAATTTAACAAGTTTTTCCGGGACAGTTGATTCAATAGGTAAATTGGATGGGTCATTTGTAAAATCAGGCGATGATGTTCTATTTAAGCTCGAAGTAAAGGATGAAAGTTACACTTTTAATATTGAAGAAAATTATAAAAATAATTTGTTGGAAAATGGTAAAGTTACGATGCAAACATCCAGTCTAGCTCATAAAATCATCAAACTTATTCCTGATTTGACTGAAATTGCTGATCGGTTAAATAGTGATGAGCAAGTGAATATCACATTAGATATTATGCCGATAAAAAACTGGATGGGTTTAAAAAATATTATTATTAGCTCTGATTCTCTTGAAGGCACAGGGGAGATGAATTTAAGTAAAAATTCTGATGATCCTAGCGATATAAAGCTGGAATTTAGTAAAATGAATTTAGCTTCCTGGAACAAAGTCAGAGGCAAAGAAACGAAATCTGATAGGCTCAAATATGTTTCCAACCGGAGATTTGATTTTAATAAGAATCCAATGAAAGCAGATCTGTTTATAAAGGACATCAAATTAGATGAAAATAATTCATTGAGTGACGTCAATATTAAAGCTGTTGTAGAAGGAGGTAAGCTGTATGTTCAGAACTTCTCTGGCGATCTTGATAAGAGTGGTAATTTTAAGCTTACAGGTATAGTCACTCAAAATTCGTTTAGAAGCCTGTTTAACGGTAAGATTGCATTTAATCATAAAGACTTGAACGATCTAGCTGAATATTTCGGTGGAAAAGAAATTAGAACAGCTACTCCGATTCCTTTTGCGCTGTCTTCTGATATAAAAATGAGTTCGGTAGATTTATCGTTGCAAAATCTATTGATTAAGACAAATGATACTGACTTGATAGGTAATATCTCAACCAAATTCATAGGAAACTCTCCGCGCACGAATGCAAGTATTAAATTTTCCTCGATAGATGTCGATAAAGGTAATTTTCCTGCTTTGTCACAGGCATTTGATTATGGCATGAGTTTATTTGACGGTATGAAAAAAGATGATTATTTAAGAAAATTTATTCCGATTCGTAAGATTAGTTCCATTAGCAATTACGATGTAACTTTTGATCGCCTGATTGCAGGTAAGAAATTATATGAAAATGTCAATTTCAATTTTGAGATGTCCCCTGGTAAAGTATCACTTGAGCAATTATTTATAAAAAATGGTGATGATTGGATTGATACTAGTTTTTCTCTGGAGGCGCAGGGGATAAGGCCTATGCTGAATGTTACAATTCATAATGGATCTATGGCAGTGGATTTCCTGTCAGCTCCGACAATGTTGAATTTGCGTAAAAAAATATTGGATAACTGGGATTTGAGTAAAATTGATATAGTTATGAGTTGTTCGATCAAGAAATTATATCAGGATGAGATTTCTCTTGGCAGAGTATTATTTCAGGCAAAGAATGAGAAAAATTTATTTAATATTTCAAAATTCGATGCGGATTTATTAGGGGGAAGGCTGCAATCTTCCGGTAGTATACTACTTGATCCATATACTCTTAATTTTGTTTACGCTATAAATTCTGCAAGAATAAGTGAGATTGCCAAATTATTACCTAAAAATATGTTAACTAGCGGCGGCGTATTGAGTGCAAGCGGAATGTGGTCTACCAATGGAGAAAAACTTGATGAACAGTTGTATAATCTCTATACAAAATCAAATATAATTACCAAAGACATTACATTAAGCAAGTTTTCGATTGATAATTTAATTCAGGAATTAGGCGCGACTAACTACAATATTAGGGTGTTTAAGGAAGATATAAAGAAAGCACTTCTGACTGGCGAAACACTAATCAGCGATCTAAAAACCGGCGTAGAATTGACCAAAGGCGTATTCAAATTACCTTCAATCGCATTTAAAACCAAATATAGTGCCGGCTCTGGTTCGGTAATATTTAATATTTATGATTTCAGTGTTGATGCTTCAACTATCTTTTCCTTTTACCTGGCCAAACCAAGATATGGTAGGAGTTCGACAGATTATGCTCCCACCAAGATGACAGTTACTGCAAAGGGTAATTTGCTTTCTCCGAAGAAAGAAGCAGATACAAAAGAGCTTGAAGAAGCATTAAAGGCTAGAAATAAGAGATAATTTACTACGCTTAATACACTTTTGAAGAAGCATTTTTCACGCATTAAACCGTGAAATCACCTTGACCTTAAGTGATTAATACTTTAGATTGCCGGTAACTTGTTAACAAATATAAGTAAATACATATACAAAAGCAACAAAATAGGCTTATGAATATTCTTAAAATCTTTACTGACTACCGGCAATTCCAGATATTTATACTTGGTATTTTTAGTGGTATGCCCTTAACTATAATATATTCAACTCTTGCAGGTTGGATGAAGGGAGCAGACATAGATATTGCGATCATCACTAGTTTTGCAATTGCTAGAGTTTTTTATTCCCTAAAATTTATGTGGGCGCCTTTTGTTGACCAGATAAATCTGCCGGTTATACATAGGATTGGCCATCGTAAAAGCTGGATGTGTTTTATCAGTAGTGTAATAGCATTAATTATATTTTCCTACAGTCAGTGTGATCCCAATAACTCCTTATCCGGGCTTTACATTTTGACTATTGCATTGGGCCTGGCTTCTGCGACACTGGATATCGTTATTGATGCTTTTAGAATTGATACGATAGAGAAAGACAAGCAATCAATCGCTGCAGCTAACGCAGTGTTTGGCTATTTACTAGGTGGCTTGATCTCCGGTGCCGGGGCATTTTATATGGCTGAAGATTATGGTTGGGAATTTGCCTTTTTGACAATCAGCGCTTTATATATTGTTGGCATTATATTTATGCTAACTCTCAAAGAGCCTAAAATTATTCGTAAGAAATTTAAAGCATTCACTTTGCATTCGTGGAAAGTTATGACAATTGATCCTTTTGCCGACTTCCTAAAAAGAGACGGAGCTATTATTATATTGCTTGCTGTAATATTTTATAAACTTGGTGATGCGATGTTAGGTGTGGTTGCAACTCCATTTTATATGGAGCTTGGCTTTACCCTTAAAGAGATAGCCAGAACGGTAAAAGTTTTTGGTTTGTCAGCTTTGGTTATCGGTTCATATATAGGCGGCTTTATTATGTATCGTTTTGGTCATTTTAAAGGTTTGTTAATTGGTGGGATAGCACAAAGTATTACTAATTTGTCGTTTGTTTGGCTGCATCACATGGGACACGACACAAATGCTCTGTTTGTTGCAATAGCCATAGAAAATCTGGCATCCGGTATGGGTAATGCTGCTTTGATAGGTTATTTGAGCTATTTATGTAACAAACAATTTTCTGCTACGCAATATGCGCTATTTAGCAGTGCATCTGGTTTATTTAGTCATACAATCGTGATGTATGGCGGTTCGCTTGTGAAAATGATGGGCTGGGATATGTATTTCATTATGACGATTCTGTTGGCGATTCCAGGGCTAATATTGTTGTTGTATTTGAATAATAAATATGGGTTTTCCAATAATCCAAGTGTAGATTAGTCAACACCATGATTGTAATATTAACTAATAAAAAAAATTACTATTTGATGATGTTAACTTTTTTGTGTTACGGTCGTGACATCTAGTTGTGTTTGTTTACAGGCGAAAACCATGCTAAGAAAGCTTTTTTCTATAATAGTAGCTCTTTTTGTTGTTAGCGTTATGCTTTCAACGTTGGTCGCAGATGCAGCACAAAGAAAGCGTACGAAAACAGCTGTTCCCATTCAAACTAGCCTTATTGTTGATGGTAAGTCAGGTAAAATCCTGCATTCCCGTAATGCCAGAACCAAGATTTACCCCGCCTCTCTTACAAAAGTTATGACGATATATTTGATTTTTGAAGCTCTTGAATCTGGAAAACTTAGTTTAAATCAGCGTTTTTATGTTTCAAAATATGCAGCGCGTGCCTTGCCATCAAAGCTATACCTAAAAGCCGGGCAGCGCGTAACAGTCAGAGATACTATTTTGGCTCTTACTGTTAAATCAGCCAATGATGCAGCGCGAGTTGCCGCAGAAAATATAGCCGGCTCAGAAAAAAGATTTGCCAGATTGATGACCATACGTGCTCGTCAGCTAGGGATGACAAATACCAACTTTATCAATGCTTCCGGATGGCACGATCCAAAACAGGTAACAACTGCTGTTGATCTTGCCAAATTATCAATTGCCATTAAGCGTGACTTTCCACAATATTATCACTTTTTCAATAAAACCAGTTTCAAGTTCCAGGGTAAAAACATTCGCAGCCATAATAGGGTAACAGCAACTTATCCGGGTGCAGAAGGCTTAAAAACCGGTTTTCATACACCTGCTGGCTGTAATTTAATCACTACGGCAACTAGAGGCAATAAAAGTCTGGTAGGAGTGGTCACAGGAAGCAGAAGCAGTACCATGCGTGATAAAAAAATGGTTCAATTACTTGATCAGCATTTTGGTGTGAAGCATAACACCATCAAAAAAACCGGTCGTCCGATACGATAAACCCGATCATCTTCAAACAAACATGCACGTGCGCAATAGATTATAATCTATTAATTATGGGTTAAATGATTTGTTCCATAGGTTATAAGTGTAATTTTTAAGGGAACATTGCAAGATGATCTTTTTTGTTCATTTCATCATTGAGCTTGTTCCTGCAATCCTCACATACATCTAAGTACGTCTGCGTTTTTTCGTAGGCGTGTATTTCTAGCTGATTCAAAAATCTTCGCCTTGTAATATCCTTTAAGAAACACCTATTTTCCGTGAAATTTGCTTTTTCAAAATATTATTTAATAAATAAAAATAATTATTGACTAATAGTTATAAAATATATATGAAACTGTTTTTATTATATTAAAATTATTTAACTATTATGACATATACACTTAATATCGCACAATCAACAGATCAAAACGTATATCCTCTTTCAGAGCAGTTTATAAAATTTGCTTCAGGCGCGTATTCTGATAATATGGAAGAGGCATATAACAGTTTTTACGCACTAGTAAATTATTTTGAATCAGGCTGTGCAACAACTGCAGAGCGTCAGTTTTTAGTAACAGAGAATAATAATTTTATTGAACATTTAATACGTGATTTACGACGTGATTATCCAGAAGCGAGTGAATTGCTAAGAAGTGCAGTTGAGCAAGTTATTGCGACTACAGAGCAGGAGAACCCAAGTAATTATGATTTAGAGGACTATTCTGATGAAGAAGAAATTGATATTATGGGAGATCATTCTGCAACGGATGCATAGTTTTTGTTAGACAAAAACTGAAGCGCAGTTGGGGTTTTAGTTAAGTTCCAACAGGAAGAGTTTTTTCTCAGTCTTGCGTCGTTTGACCAAGCCTGGTAGTTTTTTGCCGCCGGCATATACCCATTTTTCAAACTCCTTGCCGGCTTCTTTATATAAATCATAATTTATTTTTTGCCTTAGAATAGAACGCTGAAGTGCAGCACCTCCGAGGTTAAAGGTAAATGATACTAAAGCAGCAAATTGGTCATCTGACAGAGGGTTGTTTATATATTTAAGTACTGCACGTTCAGAACGTAGCAAATCTTTCTTTAGTATTATTTCAGCTCTTTCTTCTGATACTTTACCATATCTGTCACTGGGTAATAATTTATGACCATAGCCAATAGTAAAATATCCTCCGGCACATATATACGGCTCTGATTTAAAGCCTTCAAAATGTTTAATAAGCTCAATACCCTGCAGGTTTGTAAATCTATGCATGTAAGTATTTTATTTTTTCCAGACACGTCTGAAAGTTTGTTGACCGTAGTAAAAGCTGATAATGCCGGCAAAAATCGCCTGATCATCAATGCTCCATATTACTTCCAGATATTCAATTACGTGGGTGCTGGAAGAAATAGCTTTATATTGCAAATATTTTACTCCTATATACATAAGGAAGAAGCTATAGGCCAATATAGGTCGTACTGATCCGTTGAGCGCATCGACCCATTTAATCTCAGTTTTGTAGGTCGAATATAGTGACGCCTGTTCAAGTATATCTCTGGAGATATGTATTTCTTCCAGGCTTTTTGCTGCGTTTGTTGCGTTATATTCTATTTGTTTATTTAGTATGTCAAGTTCATGTTTTTTATCATTTATGTCTTTAAAATATTTAATAATTTCTGGAATAATAGAGCTGATAAAGCCTGCAATTGAGGCAAGTAGTGTAATCATAATTTTCACTCTTTAGAATTGATAATTTTGTGCAATAATTTTTCCCAAAAAATGCACAGTTTCCGGCAGTCGATATAATTTTATGAGGTCAGTTGCATTTGGGTTTTTGCTCATTACGTGAGGAGCTTTATCCTCCCACAGAATATTCTCAGGCCAGGTAAGAGCGTATGATGCGTCGTAGCATTGTTTAATCATTATCGTAAGTTCAGGTATAGCTACTTGTTCCAAACCAAGTGTGGCATCACCGTTTAAGTAAAGATAAAGATATGATTTATCAGCAGGGGCTTCAAATACCTCGTTAATACCGGTGAAATTCTTATCAATACTGGGTATGGCTACGTTTTTATTACTACTTTCATTATTACTATTTAATTGAATTTCCTGCCATTGATTGTCGATATATAACAGGAAATTATGGCTTTTGAGGGAAAATACCAGCATTCCCTGTGCAGGCAGGAAATATTGTGTTCCTTTGGATTCATGCGACATGTAGCATATATGATCTGTATACTCGCCTGCAGTAATTATATATTTTTCACCGATTGCCAGATTATCAGGTATATCTTCAATAAATCCGTTGACAGTAAAATTTAGAAAACTATCTATTTTAAGCAGGGATTCATTAAATGTTACATCTTTGTTTATCTGGCCTGGAACCATCAGGTTCATGCTAAAGCAAGTTGTTTTCATATATTATACTCTTCTAGTTATTTATTCTAAGTATACTGACCTGATAGTTATCACTAAGGGCAAGGGAGCTAATATCAATCATTATTTCGTTTTTGGCAGTTTTATCTTCGTAAACTTTATCGCCATCAGTAATCAGAATGGTAAATTCAGTATTTGTCTCTGCTTCTGCCGACTGCCAATTGCCATCATTTTTGAGTCGCAAGATCCATTTGAGATGTAATTTATTCTTGATGATTTCCTGCTGCGTTATATATGGAGCCAAAGGCATAAGTGCCTTATTCAAATATGTCATTGATTTTTCAATATTACAGGATTTGAATATAACATTTTGATTTTCCAGTTTTTTTGCAACAGGAAGTATATTGACTCCTGAATTAATAATAACAAAATCTTCACTGAGGGTATGCGTATTGATAAATTCTTCCGTACCCATATTTCCACGAGTCAGGTATGAAATCTTGTATAATTTATCCTGAATCTTTTCTATATTTTTAAAACTCACCAGTTCCTCGCCCACCATGGCAAACTGCCATTCACTTGACGCATATTTTTCCAGTTTATCAGCACTAACAAGAATCTCACTGACCTGATCAATTATAAAAATATTTGCCAAGGGAGATTGTTCAAAATTCACAACTCTACCAATTGAATGCGTTGGTTTTAAATTAGTAATACGATTCCAGTTGTCGCTTAAATTGCCGGCAAGTTTTGTATATAGAGATGCATTGTAGTTATTTTGCAAATAGACGGCCAGGTATGGAGTATTTATATCTTCAAGGGCGAATGGTAAATCCAGAATAACAAGAGTGCTTGCATCATCAAAGTTCTGAGTTATATCCAATTTATTTTTTGCAAAGGGTATGCTGAAATAACTGTTTCGGTCATCGACTATGCCGATAACAATTATCCGGTTATTATCTATTTGTATATTAATTATTCTGATTGAATATTGTTTAGTTATATGTTGCAGGATAATAAAATCTGCCGGTTTCAGTTGCAGGGTGCTAGTGCTATTATTTAAAATAAATCTAATTACTTTATCTTCAACTGAGGCATTTTTAAGTATGATCTGTCCGATTTTATTCGCCTCCTCCTCTGTTATTGCAATAGGCAGGCGTATTAGAGCTTTACTGGTATATGAGTTTGTTTCGTTGTTTATATAGATATAATTTGTGTCGTACTCTTTATGTTGATTGATAAAATATAAATCTATTTTGCTTAAAGTAACTTCTTTGGGGATTTCAATTTCTTCTACGAAACTGTTATCTGAAAGCTTTAGGAACTCTTCTGAATTGACAGTAATTTCTTGCTTGAAGCCTCTTTTATAAAAGGAAATTACCTCTTTGTTGCTTGCACAAATATCAAAAAAATATGATGTTCTTAAGATGTTGATGGCATTTATCGCTGTTATTTGATTATTAAAGACCAGACCTTCAATTGGTTCATCAACAGTGCTTACTTCGATATTATCTGTGTTAATTCCGCATTTGTTGGAAATTTCAAGAAGAATGGAGGCCAGGCTGCTGGTGCCAAATTTATTATTTACCCAATGACCTTTTTCCCATAAATATCCATCACGCCAAACTGTCGTATGCGGCCATGCAGGGTAGGGTCGTGCATCCCAGGTCCAAAGGAACATTTCGCCTATATATTCCTGAGCTTGCCAATATTCTATAAATGCACGAATGGCTTTTCTTTGGATGGAAAAGTCGATTGCACCGCTGGAATGCCTTGGTACTCCACCATCGATACATTTAGGATCAAAGAAAATATTCGGTTGATTTGGCGCTTTGTCGATAGAAGGGAAGCCAAACTCGGTAAACCAGACAGGTTTTGTGCGTGGTTGCCACTGGGTGACTTGGCCATCCGGGTTCGTATGAGTATTTTCCCACCAGTAGCGTATGTTCTT
>CAJQOD010000037.1 GCA_905479865.1 uncultured Rickettsiaceae bacterium
AACGCTGCAAAAAAATGGACAATGCCGATCAAAAATTGGCCACTTGCGTTGAATCAGTTTGAGATTTTATGTGGTGATTTTAAGCAGGAATTATTGGAGCATAAATTTTAGCACTTACACAAAAAAACTGATTGACTCAATCACATCTGTAAAGGTAACTGACTTAATTCCTCCCAGGGATGAGTATAAAGTAATAGTAACTCCCGATAATATAATGCCATAGATAATAGGAATTCCCAATGCATATTCAAAAAGAAGTCCTGCTATTTTTAATTGAACAGCAATAATTCCGCTAGCCCCTATAAATCCAGCAATAGCAGTAATTGTACGTACCTTTTTACCGTATAAATCACCCATTACCTCAGCAATTGAAAGATTGCCAAGAAATTCTGCCATACGTGGAATAAATAATACACCTACCAGAAATAACCCTAAAAAATCTCCTAGCAAAACAATAGCTATGAAGCTTATTCCTGAGGTATAAGTTTCAGCAACCACGGTAATAAAAAATGAACCAGTAATCCAAGTGGCAACTATAGTAGATACTAATGTTGTTGTACGGAAATCTTTAGCACCTACTGCATATTCCCGTATAGTTTTTATACCTCTGCTGAACAACAAACCAAGTACCAGGTTAGCAACTAAAAACCCAAGGAAAATCGCTATATCCACATCAAACTTCATAAGTTTTTCATTTATTAGTTAACAGAATTACGTTAAATATTAGTAGAATACTCATCTTGTGATTGCAAGAATTATCTGGTTGGGCGTTGAAGTATGCTTAAACTAAAGGTAAGCCAATACCACATTTTGCAGGCAATTTAAAGACTGAAACCGCCCATATCCTTTGACATCTCAAGTTGTTTATGATGCTCAATGATTTTTGTTTGAATTTTCTGCACTTCATGGCGTGGTGCATATTCATTCATACGGGTTTTGACTATTTGTTCCAAAAACTTCATAGGACAGGAAATGCTTTGTTTGTCCAATTTAAAGGTTTCTCCTTTTTCCAGCATTCTTAATCCTTTATGAATATTTCCTATAAAATTCTCCTGGTAACTTTGTAATAGATTTTTGTGTGTTTGCATTGGATTACTGGAGTTTTTTAAGATTTTTGTTATTTCTTCTGCGGTCTTGAATTGTTT
The DNA here is from genome assembly GCA_905479865.1 of uncultured Rickettsiaceae bacterium. GTDB lineage: Bacteria > Pseudomonadota > Alphaproteobacteria > Rickettsiales > Rickettsiaceae > Megaera_A. The sequence goes on from CAJQOD010000037.1 coordinate 1,146, forward strand.
ATTCTGTACAAATTCTGCCAATTTATGTAATTGGCTAATTGCATTCTCTCGTTGGTTTTTCTCAGCATGTTTGATTGATACCAAGAAACTCTTGCTGTAATACTCCGGATATTTGAGATTACCATGCAGACCGGCTAAAAACTCCTGCTGTTTTTTAAGTAACCCTATTGCTTTCTCTGGAGTTTTAGCCTCCTGCTTTTCCTTGCCTATCTGAGCAAGGGTACTATTAATGTACTCAGCTTCTAATCTTTGTTCTTTAAATTGCCCCTTTATAGCTTCAGTCTTTTCCTGATTCTTAAGCTCAAGAGCTTTTAGCCACTTGCTGCTAGTAACAGTTTTGTACAAATTGCTGGCAGCATGTTCTTTATCGCTGTCAGTAAAACGTTGCATCTTAGAGACTTCTTCTTTCGCTGTCATGGTGATATGCTCTGCGTGGGCGGCAGTTAACTTACCTGCGCCTGGCTGCATCTGCTGTAATATGGATATATCACGCACTAGTGTGCGTACCAACTCGTGTATTAGCTGTTCCTGAGTTGTAATACTTACTTCCCCCGGTTGCTTTGTTTCCCCACGCAAGCCTCGTTCATACTCCCTACGCAGATTACGATATTCGTCCTGTAAGTCTTGTATGGTACTGAGGAAATCACTAGCCTCAGTATGTTCGTTCAGATCGATATTTTTGGCTTTTGCAATTGCAATAATAGTAGCATGATGCATTTCTTGTGATGTAAATTCATCCTTGCAGATTTTACCCTGTGCTATTAGAATATCCAGTGAGCCAAGGATTGCGTTCCTCTCGATATTGCCTTGGCTCGATTCTAACTTTTTTCCTGAACTCATATTATTGTTGGTAGTGTTGGTAATTATTTCTTCAAGATTTACATGCTTCGTACCATTCGGCAAATCATCAGCTAAATCCCATTTCTCTGGCAAGTCTAGTTGTTTTATATTGACTACTGATACAAGACCGGTAAATCCGTTATGACAATCTATATGGTTTGTTATAGAATTAGCTGCTTCAATTCCAGGCTTGTCATTATCAGGCCATATAGTAACTAATCTATTTTCAAGCTTTGACCAATCTACTTTATCAACCGCTTGTACTCCGCCCATCCAGCTAATCACATTATGATCAGGGAAGAGCTTTCCTGCCGCATCTGCTGTCTTTTCACCCTCTACTATGAGTATTGGCTTATTCTTCTGCTGCTCTAGTTTTTCTAAACCATATATCGGTTTGCTGCCAGCATCACTAAAACCTTTTAACTGCCAGCGTGACTTGTTTAAATGTGCATTTTGACAATACGCCACAGGTAATACTTGCTTCTTTGCTTCTCCATCTTCAATACGAACCGCATAGCCAAGTAACTGATTGTCCCTGTTTCGATACTCATAGATATTTGTAACATTACTGCCTTTTTTAGCTAAAAAGGCTAAATCTTTTTCTGCGTTGAATAGGGGAGCAGAATCAGGTACTATTATACGTGCTACCCAAATGTTTTGTATATCTTGTATTTGGGTAGCATCTTTATCTTTCTCAGTATGTAATAAAGATTGTCTGCCATCTGCAAACTTACTACTAATTGCAGCTTGCGTAATGCCTGCATGTGAGGCTACTATCTCCAAAGATTCATACTTGCTGCAACCCGTTGCTTCTTCTACAAATGAAAATATATCACCATTGCTACCATTACTGAAGCGATTCCATAGACCTGTTTTGTTGCCGCTAATACTCATATACAAAGAACCAATCTTGATCTCGCTACCCAGCCTCTCCACTTTTTTATTAGGAATAATCGCCGGTGCGTACTGCCTGAATATCTCTGATACTACAGATTGATTCAAACCTGCCTTAACGTCTGCGAATGTCAAACGTGGCTTGCTACTTTGGCTTTGTTTCTTCTTGATTTCCCTGACAGCAGCAATCTTGTCTTTCTGCTGTAATGTCTGCTTTAATTCACTATTTGGGGTATTATCTGTACTAGCTGCTTTTATTGCTGTCAGTGCGGTAGTATCTTTTTCCCGAGCTACCCCATCTACCGGCTTCTGAGCTATTACAGTATCATCAGCTAGTGATTTCTTGGCTATCCCTGATTTTACAGGTACAGAGTTAGAACCAATATCATGCTCACTGCCATGATTTACAGTATCTCTTTCTGTATATTGACTAATTCTAACTGCATCAAACAATTCAGATTTTTGCAAATCTCTCCAATCAATATTATTGTTCCTGCTAGAATTAAGCCTGGTTCCTACTGATTCCAAAAACTCATTATCTATATCAGCAGGTAGCAATGATCTTAAATGTTCTATATCAACGCTTAGAGCAAATATCTTCTCTCCAAAATTAGCCTCCTGCATTTGTGTTTTATATTGCTGTACCATATCACCACTCCTGTTAAACCCCTGTAACTGTTTTTCTAAATTCTGACATAAGGCAATTGCATCTTTTCTGGCATTATTCACACCGAATAATCTGCCAACTCCATACCCCTTCAGCGCACCTAATATTGTTGGGTCTTTAATTACCATCTTCGTTGCTTTCTTTTCTCCATGTTCCTGTACCATTTTCTGATATGTACCAAGAGCTTCTGTGCCGGCATCCTCTTTAGTACCTTTAAAAGTGTGGTAGATACGATTTAGATACTCTGGTGTTAGAATTTTGCGGTAATGCTCTTCTGTCTCTATTGCGTCAGTTAGTTCTTGCCTATGATCCTCAATCTCGGTAATAGCAGTATTCTTTTCTTCGATAGCAAGAGTGGTTTCTGCAATATGTAGATTAACATCCCTGTAACTATTTCTTATTGCTATAGTTTGACCGCCAGATACTGATTGTACCAACTCTTTAAAATTATCCTGCTGGTGTAATATAGTAGTTTTCTGCTCTATAATTACTTTATCCAGCTCATTACCTTTACTCAACTGACTTGCATGCTTCTCAATAGTGGCATAATTCATATTTAGCTGAATTAAGCGATCCTTGAATTTAGAGTAATCTCCTGATTCAATAATACCTGCAGCTTCATTTCTCAGGGTTCTGGCAATCTTAAACTCTTCCCAAAACTCTTCATGTTCCCACACTTGTGTGTCCCACATTTGTGGCCTCTTGCCGGTTTTGCGTAAAGTTTGATCTTGCCAAGATGTGATTTTTCTCATGGCAGCTATAGTCTCTTCGCTCTTATCCAGATAATGTTTTATGATTTTATCCTCTTCCGTTTGCCCCATTGTGCGGTAGTCACTGGCAAAACTAGTGTTGGTTCTTTTAGACAACATCTTTGCCAAGCCACCTTTTAAGATGGTTTCTTCGTCTTCTCCTTCAATATCAAACCTGTTTCTTGCCTCACTGACCGTCTTGTCCAATGATTCATAGAAGGAATCGTAAAGCACCTCCTTGCTAACTACGATTTCTATATCTTCCTTGTGACGTGTTAATATTACATTACCCACTTCATAACCTGTGCCTTTTTCAAAACGAGGCACAGTGCTTTTAATTGATGCACCTTGTACCTTGTGGGACGTCACCGCATAACCATAATCTATTGAAAGTTTGCCATCATGGAAATACCTGCCTGTATATTTATTAGTAGCAAGCTCCTGTAAATCTAATGATATTTTCTCGCATTTACCACTCGCCTTGTGAACTAAAATATCAATTACAGCTAGTGCATCTTTGTTAGGTTTATGTATTTTCAGTATCGTACCAAGCTCACTGTTGAAGACACCCCCCTTACCAAGGCGATTGGCGTTTTTGGCAAAAACTATCTGCTCACCTCTTTGTAGATTCAAATATTGTTTTTCATATTTACCGTCTTTAAAAGTTGAACCAACAAGTACTCTATGCTCATTTCCTTTTAATATTCCAGCTTCTTTCAATTGTTCTCTTACCTGGTTGTTGAGCAAATCTCTGGTCTCGTTTTTAAAAACCGGAATTGCTTTTGAGCGGATGGATACTAAATCGTCCTTACCAATAGCTTTTGCCGATTCTATATATGAATTTACAAAGCTACGCACCGCCATGCTATTGGCTTCTGCTTCGTTTTCAGCAACTTTAATCGCTCCCTCTTTCCAGTAAATATCAAGGGCTTCTCTAACTCTATACTGACTTAGTAACCTGGTGGCTTCTCTGTGTAATGGATTTTGCTGACGACGTGATTCTTCTAACCTTTCAGAACCACATATAGATATTGTCTTATCAAGTGCGCCCGCCCAACCAACGGGGGCTAACTGGTTATTATCACCAACCAGCAACATTTTAGCACCTACTGCTCTTGCCTCAGAAATCAAATAATCCATATTGGCCATCTCACCCATAGATGCTTCATCAATAATCATTACATGCTTTCTTGTTAATGATGATCCATTATCTTTGTATAAATCTTCTTTGTAGTAATCACCTCTAAGTATTAGTTCAAATTTCTTACCTTGTGCTTGCAACCATTCCTTACGCCATAACGTAGCATTCTTACATTTTATGCCGGTAGCCTTTGCTAGCTCCAGACTAGCTGCACTACTAGGTGCTACGCCGATCACCTTAAATCCAGCTTTTTTGTACTGGCGCACAATTTCGTGCATGGCAGTCGTTTTACCAGCACCGGGTATTCCCTCTAATACACTGATATCTACGCCATTCAAGATATTAACAACTGCCTTTCGTTGTTCCAATGATAATGATATTGGTTGTTTTGGTTTCTCAAGATTAAGTCCGGTTTTGTCATTAACATGCTCTACCAAATTTGTTGCTATATCACGTGCTTTTGCTCCTATTCTCTCAAGAGGCGATAGATGATCAAGGTCACTATCTTTAATGTTTAATACATGATTATTTCTACTATGCAATTCTTCTACATTTGCAGTAAACCTCTCCTCAAGCTCAAGACGTTTTGTCGTGGTATATAGTGTCCGACCTTTAAGATCAGCTTCTACTAGTTGAGATATCTCAGGGCAATTTAGAATTTGCTCGTACAAATTAATAAATGTAGCAGATAGCTCGCTCTGCAATACCTCAATATTCTTCATTTTTGCAAAATCTATACCTGCATATAGACGCTTCTCAAGTTCAGTCGCTATCTGCTCTTTGGTAAATACCGGCTGATTCATACCCACAACATTAAGAATAATGCCAGGTTTTGCCTTGATTTTCTCAGCATTTTCAGCAGCAATCAGGCGGTTTACTTCCACCAATTCACCATCGCTAATATTACGGGATGCTCCCTCATGCACCCCAGGCTCTAACTCTATATCTTGCGCTTTATATGAATTTCTTGATACTGTAATATCGAATCCATACATCTTATAATGCTTGTTCAACAATGTTTCCCATAACTCTCTATGCCAATTTACAAAATCAATCTTGTTCCAGTCTCTATTTTTTATAAGACTAAATTCATATTCCCCATATCTATCCTTTACAAGCTCACGCATAGTCAGCATTAGATGCACATGCGGATTATCCGGTGTGTCGTTATGAATAGCAGCATCTACTATCATTCCTTTTGCTACTATTTCAGTAACAAATTCTTCAAGTAACGCTATATTCTGCTCTTCGGTAAATTCTATTGGCAGAGCTTTTCTTATTTTCCTTGCAGGTCGAGCATCACATCTATTTTCAGACGTCTCTGCCTTGTTCCATAGTTTTTCTCGGTCATATACCCATTCAGGCGCATCTTCCTGTGCATATATTTTAGAAAAAGCCAGTCCACCTTTTTTACTATAATCCCAAGCAAAAGAAACTGTAATATTGGTTTCTTTATCAGTTACATATAGCGTTAATTTTGAACGTGAATTATATGCCGCACAAGATATCGCATTTTGTCCAATACTTCTCTTTATAACTGATGTATGCGAACTATATAATGCCATTTAATTATCGATAATTTTGATATTTAATGTTCCAGTTGTTTTAGTATATTTCTTTTGTTGTTTTTCCAACTTTGAGCGGAGCGTTGAAAATTTATTTTCAACGTGTCAGTGCGCCTATCGGAATCACCTCTTATAGTACCTCCAATTCGCTTCATCATCCAGCACTATCTTGCTTGTTAAATCATTCTTTTTCGGCTGTAATAAGCCGTATAGGGGTGACTGATACAGGGGCAGTTTTTGCCCCTGTATCTACATCAGAAAAGAATTTTCAGGTGCGTTGGTTATAAGTGAAATAAATAATCAAAATAGGCAAAACTTCTTATTAAATGATACCTGCATGAGGATAATAAAATTTACTATCCTCGTAACAGTATTTTGTTTTAATAAGAAATCATCTGCAATATTCTTAATACTCTTCCGGATATTTCGTCTCCCAGCGTTTCTTCAAAATTGTTTAAATCCCAAAATATGTCGCTATTTTCGTCAATTGTATTATGTGTTATGACTTGATAGGCATCTAATCTTGGTAATTCATCTAACTGTGTCTTACCAATAGCTAACAACTCTAATCCTTCATAATTGAAAGGAATTAGATTGCATGCCAAAGCAATTGTTTCGTCAAATATTAGTGGCTCAAGATATTTACGATAGCTACGATAGTAAGTAAAATCCCTCCAAAATAATTCATCCACCTTTTTTTGTTTATCAATTTCATCGCTGTATTTTACGTTATCTTCTGTACTCCTGTAATAATCAGCAAGCAGGGAAGCATTATACTTTATCCTGCTATTTCTTAACTTATTTATATCAACATCTAGTATGTGTGTAGTAAAAAATGGCTCTGTATAAAGTTCACAATTGTAATAATTAGTCAAATAATTACTCATAGTAATACCTCAATTTTAAGTTAATTTAGTTTGTAGGACTACCCTACGTGAAAGCACCTCGCTTTCATTCTTTCAGGTGTAAAGCGTAGCGTATCTTTACAATCTTTATTTGTGTAGCTACTTAAATTTAATGAGTTAATAAGATGTATGTGTATGGTATGGGTAAGCATGCAGGCAAGTTGGAATCTGTCTATAAATCAAGGTGACTACATCTTCCCATTAGCCAACACTACCTCATCTATAAAAATCTTCTTTTTCACCCACGATAAGCTGGGGTGAGTCATTTTCGGACTGGGATTATATAAAAATATGTTCTAAATAAGTATGAGCTGGAAGATTTAAGTAATAGAAGGAAAATCCTTACCCCGAAATGGTAAAATATTATTACTCATATTTTTTTATAAAATGCGGTTTTCGTGTAAGAGTGCCAGTTCTCTAATTTCGTCTAGTGGCTCAAAATTTCTCCAACATTCTAATGTTCCAATTATGCTTAGTTTCTTGTGCTTGTATTCAAAATCTCCCCACCATTGTTCTTGGCCGTTGATGTTACGGCGTTCAATCATTAACATGAAATTGCTAATATCTATTTCACTATGCCTTGTTGTTGTTTCATAATCATTGAGATCAAATTCGGCTTTACGTACTAGCGTATTGGCAAGACGTTCTATTGTAATTTTAAAAATATCCAATAATGCCCGTTGTTCGTTCTTGGGACATTTTTCATTGTCGATATCTTCAATATGGGTTATATGATTGCTCATTACCCCTCCTATCTCTTAGTACAGAAAGTCCACTTGGTCTCCCGTTATTACGCTTAAGGTAAATGTGGGTAATGTATTTATTCACCTTCAAAGCCTGAGCCAATGCTCTTATTCCCTCGTTGCCTATCTGGTTATTATTAAGGTTAACCCGGGTAAGCGATTTATTCACTTTTAAAGCTTGAGCCAATGCTCTTGCTCCTTCATCACCTATCTGGTTACCATCAAGGTAAATATTGGTAATGGATTTATTCACTTTTAAAACTTGAGCTAATGCGCTTGCTTCTTCGTTACCTATCTGTTTATCCTCAAGGTAAATGTGGGTAAAGGGTGGGTCTTTTTTATCGTTTATCTCTTGAAAATTTTTTGTATTTATCATAGCGTCTACTCCTGTTTTTTTATAAAATTATGTAGAAAACTAATATATAAGTTTCCTACTAGACTTAACACTAACAAGTATATATTGGGGAGTACAGACCTGTATTTGGAATGTTTTAAATTATAAAAAATCGGTGTAAAAGGGAGACATTGCCTGGGGTTTGGGCTATTTTAATAATATTGATTTAGTGTTGGTTAGTATTAATTTTGATGACAATGTTATTTGGTTAAAAAATATAATACTAAACTAATACTCTCATTTGTTTGGTTAGCCGTTGCGCTGTTATTTTTGGAACAAAACATATTTATTATTTAGCCAGCCATCAAAACTTCTTTTCCAAGGAGTAGGATGTCTTTATTGGCAATTTTAATAGTAGCTCGGATTGGGGTTATATAACAATATGGTCTAAAAAGTATGTAGTAGGGGATTAAAGTAAGACGAGAAAAAATCCTTGCCCTAAAGTGGCAAGGATTTTCTCTCCTTTTACGATTATAAAAAAGTAAATAGGCTAAGTAATTAGCTTTTCGTTTCTGAACGGTATTCTAGGCCTACGCCGCCAAGGACTCTTCTCACTTCTAGCCACGTGTCAGCACGTTCATGCTGAAAATATCCCGTCAATTCTTCGCGGCCTTTGGTGAAATCACAGAGTGCAACCGTTAGCTTAAAATCGTTTATACCCAAATCTTTTGCTGTTTCATAATCATTGAGATCAAATTCGGCACTACGGGCTAACGATGTGGAAAGATTATCTATTGCAGAATCAAAAAAGTCTAATAGTGCCCTTTGTTCTTCATCAGTACAATTTGATTCCTCAAAAATCTGATAGTAACCTGTATTAAAAAATCTATTCATTATTCCTCCTGTTTTTTTATAAAATTATGTAGAAAACTAATACATAAGTTTCCTACTAGACCCACACTAATAAGTATATATCTGGAAGTACAGACCTGTATTTGGAATGTTTTAAATTATAAAAAAATGCTGCAAAAGGGAGACATTGCCTACTGTTTAGGCTAGTTTAATAATATTGATTTAGTGTTAGTTAGTATTAATTTTGATGATTTGGTTGGGAATGTGTTTTTTGTTAAATAATCGCTTTTTTGTAAGAAAACAAAAATTGCTGTTAGAAGTAAATCGCCTTTCAAAAAATCAGAATTATCAAATTAAAGAATTAATTTAAGTTTTATCAATCAACTTTAAAAGTTAACAATACGCAAAAATAAATAAGTTAAACATAATTTATTTTTATATTGAGGATTAAACTTTAAGAAGATTAACCATAGTGGATTTATTTACCTTTAAAGCTTGAGCCAATGCACAGGCTCCTTTATCACCTATCCGGTTATACCCAAGGTGAATTTGGGTAATGGATTTATTTGCCTTTAAAGCCTGAGCCAATGCTCTTGCTCCTTCATTACCTATCCGGTTATAAAAAAGGTTAATCCGGGTAATGGATTTATTTACTTTCAAAGCCTGACCCAATGCTCTTGCTCCGTCATTACCTATCTGGTTACACTGAAGATCAATTTCGGTAATGGATTTATTCACTTTTAAAGCCTGAGCCAATGCTCTTGCTCCTTCGTTACCTATCTGGTTATACTCAAGGTAAATTTGAGTAATAGATTTATTCACTTTCAAAGCTTGAGCCAATGTGCTTGCTCCTTCATTACCTATCTGGTTATTGGAAAGGTTAAAACATGTAATGGAATTGTTTTTTATATCGTCTATTATCTCTTGAAAATTCTCTTTATCTGTCATAGCGTCTACTCCTGTTTTTTTATAAAATTATGTAAAAAACTAATATATAAGTTTCCTACTAGACTTAACACTAACAAGTATATATTGGGGAGTACAGACCTGTATTTGAAATGTTTTAAATTATAAAAAATCGGTGCAAAAGGGAGACATTGCCTGGTATTTCAGCCTTTTATCAGATGTTTAAAATGACCAAAAACTGATAGCTGATTGCTACATATAGCATTAATTTTAATGACAATATATTTGTTAAAAAACATATTGGGTTATTTGGTAACTGGGTGCTTAATTATATGTGTGTCCAAACAGAAATCAATAATTGATGACTTTTGTTTGCTAGTAATGTAAAATCTAGCTTCAATTGACAATGTTGACTTGCTGAAAAATATTAAATTGAAATTGAAACTGGAATATGAGTTTAATTCTACCAACTTCAAAATCCGATAAAAAATTGCTAATCCTTTCCAGCCTGTGGATAGTGATAATTTTCCTTTTTTGGAATACAACCTGCAATATGCTTGCTAATCTAGGAGCAGCTTATATACAGGAGTTTGGAGAATTCTTTGGTAGCATTATGTTACTAATCTTTACAATAGGATATTTTGTCCCAATTCTTGTGTATAGGTTTGCTATTCTATTTTTTACATCATTGAATCCAAATGCAAATGTCTATACACTGACAAAAACCAAAGCTAGAGCCTTGGCATTTGGTATTATTTCAGGAATTGCAACGTTGGGATTTTTCTCAATTATCTATCTAATTATTTTTTTGCATGCACCAGAGAGTCTACAATCTTTTATTGAGGCTCTTGGTGGAGATTTAGAATTATTCCCGGACAAACTACTTTATTCCTCAAAATTAAGACCTCACATGCCACCAGATAATTTATTCTATTCTATAGTATCTATTATTCCAATAGCACTATCCGGAACTTTTACAAAAATGATAATAGCTGCAGCAATATTTGCAAAAGCCTTCCCAATATTGGCAATTTTTATATCAGGATTTGCGGTATATTCAAAATTCAGAGTCAGGCAATATTTTAGCCTGCTATCCGCTGATAGCGATGAAGTTGTTGATACTAATTCGGAGCAGTACAAAAAATTTGTTGAATTTTTTGGTGTTGAAGAACGATTACAATCTGAACTAAAAAAACTTAGGGCTAGAAAGGAAAAAGAAGAGTTAATGAAAAGATAAGTGTAGCAAAATTATTTAACCCGAACTATGGATAAGAGTTAAACAAAGATAGCTAAATAAGGGTATAAGTGTAAAGGGTGTATAATTAGAAGTATTTAATTGATTTGTCTTACACTTTTCAAACAATTCTTTAAACATGCCAAGGTAGCTGCTCCATCGAGGTCATCAAAAAGTTCGCTTTTCGAACTAATTTGATTGGCCTTATTGACTAACTTCAATATCAAAGACTGGTTCTGTGAGGAAAAGTTTTTGCCTCTGGGCGGAAGGTGCAAAGTTTTTACTGGAGTCTTGAATGATGGTTGAAATACAATATCATTTATTTCTTTCGATATCTTCTGTATTTCTTTTTGCGTACTTTCTTGATATGAAGAGCAATATTTTTGTTCTTTTCCACTTCGGAGTATTGCTCTGGTAGCTATTCCATTAGGCTTATGCCTAAATTTAAGCAACTTCAACTCAGTTTTATTGATATATGCTACTTGCTGATTAATTTTAAAGAATGAAGTTTCTGCTTTTTCTGTGCTTCCTTCAATCCATTGCAATTCAATAGCCAAAGTTCCCAAAGACTTTGCTTTTTCTACAATAGCAGCATCAACTTTCTCTGGATTTTTCAACGCTAATTGATAATCAGAAAAACGACCGATTTTTTTCCTGACTTCCTTTCGGGTTCTTTCTGCGGACTTTACCTGTTCTTCCGGAATTACACCTTCATAAAACTTTTTAGATATCTCACCATCCCCGTAATCGTCATTAATCCATGCAGTCAAAGCACTTAGTCTGTGTACTCCGTCTATCACAAAAATATAACTGGCCGGATTTTTCCACAAAATGACAGTTGGAATCAAATCACCTGAGGTGAAGCTGTCAATTAAAGATACTATTCGTTTAGTATCCCAGTCATTTGTTTCTCTTTGAAAATCAGGTTTCCTTAACGCCTTAAAGAAAAAAGAGTTAAGTTCTAAATCACGTACACCGATGGTCGTTATATTGCTTGTCGTGCCTGCTTCATCATCGTTTGCCTCAAAATCCTCTCGGGGTATTAAAGCATCCAATATAGTATTTTTTGTCATAAAGCCTCCTAGTTAAAAATTTCATTTTTAACTACAGTTACACTCATTGCGTATTTTTTTGCAACAAAGTTTTTGAAATTCTTCCTCATTTTTTGTATTGGCCAAATTGGCTCACCACGTTGTAATAATTATTGGTTTGATTTAAAAACTTAAACTAAACTTATGTATTAAAATTTGTTACTAAAAGTGTATATTTTAAATAATTGACTTACAACATAAATAATATTATAAAGATTATTCACATAAATATTATATACTTAGCAATTCAAAACTAATAGGAAAATTATGACTGCAGACACTAAACTGGTTAATAGAATTCTGGATATACTAAAACCTATGGGAGATATTGTAACTCAGGAAGAACCTTCAGGAGACCTGTCACTATTCAAGGAGGGCATAAAATTCTGTATAATAAAGGGTCAGGATGTTTACATGATAGATAAGAATTTTGAATATTTTAAACTTATGGAATATGTGATGGAAGATCCAAGAATTATATTGGCCGGAGGCGAAATCAGTTTCAAAAGAGCAGGTAAGAAGTTGGATTAAATTCTTTGTTTATGCTGTTTTGACCAGGATAATGTAAGGATGATACGGATCATACATATATACCAGTTTTAACGTTCGTAATAAACAACCAACTTGACAATATTTCCACCTTGTTTTAGCTTGGAATTGGGATAGCTGATTTTATATCAGCTATCCTGGAGTTTACAAACTCCTATGCGTATGGTGATCACCAACCATAAATGGTGCTTATCCCGATTATGAATCGGGGAGGTGGTGGCGTATGTCCAGGGCCACGCCTAAAGGCCATCACAACCGTTACGCACGGTTTTTGTAACTCCCCGATTCACCAATGGGTATCTAATAAGGGATAACCCTATTAATTTTCCCTTGGTGGGTCAAACAGAATCGGTCTAAAAAGCAGTTCTTTTAAGACCCTTTGTTTAACCGATTTATCAGGGGGAAATTATGATTTTCAATATCAATATTGCTGTTACGGCAATATTTCTACTTATCACCGTTTTTGTTAGCCTAAGTTCAGGTGATGCAGTAAAAAACATCAAAGATTATGCTTTGGGTGGTGGAAGAAACTTTAACACTGCAACCTTAACTGCAACTATTGTTGCTATTTGGATAAGTGGTAGTTTTTTCTCAATCGCTATTACTGAGACTTATGAAGAAGCATCAGGATTTATTCTTGGGGTGGTTTAAAAATGACAGAAGAAAAAGATTACAAAATATTGGAATGGAAAGAGAGTCAATTTGTAGAGTGTTGTAAAACGATCATTGCCGGTTGTGGTCATACCATACAAAGGATAGAGCTAGACAACGGTAGTAATGTCTACCTCGTTCCAGAGGCATTCTATTTAAGCGCAAAGAAAAAAAGAAAATAATTCAAAATATATTAATAGGTGAGTAATCGGATGCAATTGAACTTGATATATTGAATGTTCATAGATTTAATATCAATGTATGATGTAGTTTCTTCAATCAAGTTTTTACTTTTTATCTTTTATTTTTTTTCTTTGGGTATTTTACTATCTGCTTTTTATGTTCGTTAAAAATCAATCTTTGAGGTTTACTGAGTGACACCTCCTTTAGCAATTCCTTGGCTGTTATTAAATCCCACTCACTTTCATCAAATTCCACGATTTGTTTTTCATTGCCTTTGATACTATCAAATAGGTTCTTTTGTTTTGTATTTTTAAACATAACTAATTCCTATAAGTTTTAAAATTACCTTTACGATATTAATTAAGAAATCACCTGTAATAGTTTTGCAGTTGTTTCCTTACCTACTACAGATTCAAAATAATCAGAATCAGAAAAGAAGCTACTATGTTTGTCAATTGAGCCGGCTGTAAGGACTTGATAAGCATCCAGTTTTGGTGAAAAATCCATTGTACACCCAGATACAGCAAGTAAATTCATTCCATCATAAGTAAAAGAAGTTAAACCACATTCTAAAGCAATTTCTTCATTAAAAATAAGTGGTTCAAAATATATAAGCCGGTAACTTAAATCCTCCCAAAATGTTTGATCTACTTGCTCAGATTTGTTATCTTCACTTTTATATACCAAACCAAAATTATTTTTAAAACATTTTGCAAGCAAACTGTGTTCATGTTCTTTGTATTCCATCGGATAATCCTTGTAATAAAGTTCGATTTCATGTCTGGTATAAAAAGCTTCCATATGAAGCCCGCTATTAAAATACTTAGTCATATTAATACCTCAATTTAAAAATTATCTTTATGACTTTTGTTGCTGATTTTTGACTATTAATTCCAGGTTCGATACTGCTATGGCAATCAGGTTTGTATTAGCATTATCATAAGGGGCAAGAGTTATATTTCTCTGCCTGTTACCTTCCTTAAAAGCTTCTCTGTAAACATAAATTTCAATCAGCTTAAGCCTTGTCAGAGTGCCAAGAATTGCACAGCTAATTAGGTTGTTTGGTAGATTATAAGTATCTGTCCCTATTACAATAATTAGTGGTTTATTATTTTGCCTTAACTTATGCAGTAATATCTCAAAATTTATTGAGTCAGTATTTTTGTATTTATATATTGTGTCAATTATTTCAATATTATGCTGCATGCAACAATTTTCTATATTTGATATTGTTAATGATTCAATATTTGAATAGTGACAATCAAAGAAAATAATTGCCTTTCTGTTTTGGGTTTTAGAATGTGTAGTAGTCATAACTTCCTCCCTGTAAGCTTATAAAATTAATGTCAGGATGATCACCTAGACCACCTTCAACCCCAGCATTGTCAGCACTTTGGGAGAGAGTACAGTGCTATTTTTGAAGTTTTTTGAATCATTTATCAGCAGTTGTGAAATGGAGACAGTAGAATTGCGTACAATTAAGTATAATATATAACAATATGTTGTTATATAGACTGTATTATGCTACAATATACAGTGTATTCTACAGTAAACTAATCAAGGAAAAATGACTAAAGAAAAA
>CAJQOD010000038.1 GCA_905479865.1 uncultured Rickettsiaceae bacterium
GAAAGTGGTAGATTGGAGGTAATATCTCCTACTTCTTCATCTTTACCTAAGAAAAAGACATTTAATAAATTTATTATTTTTATATCTGGTACTGTCTGCTTTATTGTATTTGCAGCATGGAGTATGAATCAAGGCTTTATTATTTGGGGTAAAAAATTAGAAAGAAATATAATAAATTCAGATTTACCACTTCCACAACAAAATATTCTTTTAGAACGTCCCTCAATAATTGCTGAAATAGACAAGAGGCTATCTAAAAAAGAAGGCATACAAACTATTGCACTTGTGGGTATCGGTGGTTCCGGAAAAACAACCCTTGCACGTAAATATGCCCGCAAGTCAGGAATATCCATGATATGGGAAATCAATGCTGAAACCAAAGATACTCTGATATCTTCACTCAAACAATTATCGTATGCACTTTGCGATACATCTGAAGATTACCGGGAAATTGATCAAATTCAAAAAATACAAGATATAAAGGAATATGAAAGAAAACTATTTTTGTTTTTAAGTAGAAAAGCCAGAAATCATCCTGGCTGGTTAGTCATTTATGATAATACAAAAGCATTTAAAGATATAGAGAAATATTTTCCCCACGATACAACAGTTTGGGGTAATGGGAAGGTTATAATAACAACCAATAATAATAATATTGCACGTAGTAACTATATTCTCGATGAAAACGTGATTCGTGTTAATGAGTTAAGTAAGCAAGAAAAATTAAAACTTTTTGGCAATATTATTGACTCAAATAGTAATATTTCAGAAGAATTGAAAATGGCATATACAAAATGCTTGGAAGATATGCCACCATTTCCTTTGGATATATCTATAGCGGCGCATTATATAAGGGAAACTCAAATACCCTGTGACAGATATTTACAATACATGCAAGATCGACAAGAGAATTTCTTATTTGCACAAAAAAATATATTGAAAGATATAGGAGAATATACCAAGACTCGCCACGATATCATTACTTTATCAATAAAACATATAATGGAGGCATCTTCTGATTTTAAAGACTTGCTTTTATTCATCAGTATGATTGATTCCCAGAATATACCAAAAGACTTATTATCTGCATATAAAAATGAAGTTACTGTAAATAGTTTTATACATGAATTAAAAAAGTTTTCCCTGTTAACAAAAGAGAAAACACATGTTGGTACTGAACCTATACCAATATTTTCGATACATCGCAGTACTCAGGATATTATCTTAGCGTATTTTATAAATCCATTGCAACTGGTAAAGAATACCGACCAATTACAAAATATAGTAGTTTCTTTAGAAGATTATATAACAAAAGAATTGAACAATGATGATCTGAAAAAAATTCATCTATTATTACCTCATGTTGAAGCATTTTTAAGTTGCAATAAATTACCTGATGAGCTGAATAAAGCTAATTTATGTAATAAATTAGGAGTCTGTTATTTTTATGTAGCAAATTACGCTAAAGCTCAAAAACTATTGCACCAGACACTCAAAATATATACAAAATACTACGGTGAGAATAATATTCATACTGCTGAGGCTTTAGCACGATTGGGAGGTGTTTATCGTAATATGGGTGATTATGATAACGCCAAAAGATCGCTTGAAAAAGCACTAATAATTTATAAAAGATATTACGGAGCAGAACATGCAGAGACAGCTAAGGTTTCGATATATTTGGGAAGTGTTTATCGTCATATTGGTGATTATAGTAAGTCAAAGATACTATCAAAGAATGGATTTGAGATATATACGAAATATTATGACAAAAAGGATGTAAAAACTGCTCGTGCTTCTGCATATCTTGGAAATATTTATAAAGATATAGGACGTTACAAGGAAGCGAAAAATTTACTTGAAACTGCGCTTGTATCTTATACAAAGTATTATGGTAAGGATCATACAAAAACAGCATGGGTTTCCGTACGTCTTGCAAGTGTTTATCGTAATATTGGAAATTCTGTAAAAGCAAAGAAACTGCTTGATTACTCCATGAAGGTATATCAACAATCTCATGGAGAAAATTGCATTGAGAATGCCTGGGCTTTAGGGCATTTAGGTGCTATTTACCAGGATTTGGGTAATACACATGAAGCCCAAAAAACACTGATACAAAGTCTAAAAATTTATAACAACCAGATTCAGGATGACAATATAATAGTTGGTTGGGTTAAGTATCATTTGGGAAACACATACCGAGATTTAGAAGATTATGTAGAATCACAAATCTTATTACAACAATCCTTAGATATTCATAAAAAATATTACGGTGAAAATCATATTAAAACGGCTCAGGTTCTTAATAGTTTAGGCAGAACTTACCTTGTAGAAGGAAACATAATAATGGCAAAAAAATATATCAACAAGGCTCTAAAAATATTCACCGACGAACAACATCCAGATCGTTATAAATCTCTTGAAGCGTTAGCCGATTTACATATGTTACAAGCTAAGCAGGAGGAAAAAATTCAACAGCAACAGTATCATAATAGTGAAGCATCAAAATATCTAGGCCAAGCTCTATATATCGTACAAAAACATTTTCCCAATGATTCTGTACATGCAAAAAGAATCCAGTTAAATATTAATTATCTTAATCCAATACAAACAAATAGCTAATTCATCAACTTCATTTTATGCATAAATTAGTAAAAAATATGATTTTTCAAAAAAAGTACTATTATTTTATAGACTTATAAAATAGGAAGTCCCATATTGTAGTTAAAATATGGGACTTCTTTTGAACAAAACGTCTAGCAAAATAATTTATACAGTTGTTCCATCATTGTTACTATCCTCTCCCATACATATGATTATTTCAGCTGATCCCTGTAACATGTTTCCACAGGCAGAAAAATCACCAGAGGCACAACTAATTGCATCTTGACCATGGGACAGTACTGCTTTTTTAGTACAGTCTAGTCCTTTTAGATAATCTGAATTATCTATATCCAATTTTTCATTTGTAGATTCTTGAGTTTTAGCATAAATGATTCCGGCACTAGTTCCAATCACGGCTCCTATAACAGCGGCTAACTCTATTGGAATATCTGTTTTACAAGCTATACAAAATCCAATAACTCCTCCTATTATAGCTCCATATAGTGCTTCAGCCATTCCTATAGACCCAGCAATAGCAGCTCCTGAAAAGCTAGAAATAGCCAAAGTTAGAACTGTGCCTAATATTAACGCTCCAAACGAATTTGTATTTAATTCTTGAGTTTTCATTTTCCATTCTCCTTATATTTTAATTAAAAATCTGCACTAAAATCATCATTTAGATAATTATATCCAATACCTAATAGATCAGTTTCTTCTGTTAAGTGTTGAGTAAATAAATTATCCATATAATCATTGTATGTGCCGTCAAGTATGTCATATGTGGTGAAACCTCTATTATTTGGAATATTAGGGTCCGCACCGTAATGCAACAACAGCTTTGCTGTCTCATAATGCCTAGACTTTAGTGCACAATGCAACGCTGTTTGGCCATATAAATTTTCTTGATCATTAACATTATCTCCTGCTCTTAAATAATTGAAGACCAACGCAATCTCATTATTGGCAGCTGCTCTTATTAATCGTATTGTCATGATAAACCTCATTTGTTTAGTTAAATTGTTTATGAGGAAACTAGATTATAAATTCCTCAGCTCCAATCATGGCGTTGCACAGTCTCTTAATCTATCGTATAAATGCACCTATATGAATTGACTAGGTATGAAATACTTAGATTAAAATGGAAGTAGCTATGTTTAGAAATACAAAACAAGAGAGTCTACTTGATAGTATTACAGGTGATAAAAAACAAAGCACCTTTTCATCCCAACATTACGAAAAAAGTTGTTGACGTTTAAGATGGTATCTTTACCGTTTGCTTACGGTAATTTTCTGACATGATTGATATAACTTAAATTCACATAGAAAGGTTTTTTGCTTTTTTTAAGTAAGCAAAAACCTTTCTCCTAGAAATATAAGTAGGCATAAAATTTTAAGACATTTGCTAAAATATAAATTATTACTATGAATAATGCTCTTACAGGTTAAATATTATTCTTTGTAATGTCAGTTATTGAGAAAAATTTCGTAATAATTTGTGGAATATAAAAAGACCTGTAA
The DNA here is from genome assembly GCA_905479865.1 of uncultured Rickettsiaceae bacterium. Classification (GTDB taxonomy): domain Bacteria; phylum Pseudomonadota; class Alphaproteobacteria; order Rickettsiales; family Rickettsiaceae; genus Megaera_A. The sequence goes on from CAJQOD010000038.1 coordinate 4,123, forward strand.
ATGCCTGTTAAATAAAGGTGTCAACAGGGGTAAAATTGCAGCAAAAATTATTGTAACTCAGGCTTGGATATGCTAAAATTTAAATAGTTAATTTATTGAGAAAACTCCATTATGAAACTAGCATTATGGCTGCAAATAAATAAGGTAATACCGACAGAATTTGCTAACAAAATTGGTGTTTCTCCTAGCCTGGTTCATAAATATCTTTATGAGGATGCAATTCCCAGACCCAAATTGATGCAGATTATTTATGAAAGGACATGTGGAGCTGTTACTGCCAATGATTTTTATGATTTGCAAAATAAATTTATGCAAAATGAAGTCAGCGGCTGATGGCTAGTAGTTTTTCTTTGACAAAAAAACGATAGTAAAGTTTTATATCAGCTATAATATTGTTCACTTCGCTATATTATACCGACTGGAAAATTCTTTTTTTGTTGTCAACACAAGTCTGTTTATATTCCCTACATTCCGAAAGAGTTTCACTAAAAGTGAAAAATTAAAAAAATTCTTTGGTTTAGTTTTAGGCTATGCGGTTTATTAGCATTTTACTAAGAGTGAAAGCCTGTTGTAGACAGGATAGTTGCAAGATATAATTGTTCTGCAGCACTGGAAATATAAGGATTTTGGTCAGTTTAGAATATAGAAATTCAGCAGGAACAAACTTATTGATCCAAGTGGTAATATTTGCCAGTAATGATCAAGTATGAAGGAGGCCAGTTAAGAACAGCTAATGCAAAAAATGGAACACAGAACATGGAATATGTATGAGTAGATAGTGATTTAAAGAATCTCCAACGGATATACAAGATTTGACCGCCTAAAATACCCGCTGGATTGTTCACCAATAGATTAATAAAAACCTAGAAGGTAAGTATGAAGTTATCCCAAAAACCTGTAAAAAGCAAGCAGGGTTATCATGCTGATATTAGTTTTTCATATCGAGCAAAATTCCGGGCAAAACAGAAATCAAACTTTAAGAAATACACTGTGCTGGTAGCGTCTGTAGCTACACTTAGTTTGGTATGCGCAGAACCGGCACTTGCAGAATTTGATTTAGATAAAGGGATTAAAGCAGCTACTGATCCGCTTGTTGCTCTTATTACAAAATATTACGGGGTTGGTATAGCAGTTGGCGCATCTGCCGGTGCTTTAGTTGGCCAGGGAGATATGCGGACAAAAGCAATTAATGCAGGAATTGGGGCTGGAGTTTCTGGCGGCGTGATTCTGGCGTTACTGAAAGCTCTAACTTAAAAGAGAGGAGAAATTGTTATGCGAAGAAGATTCAGCAGATGTTTAAATCTGGAAGCGAAAGCCTTTAATTTTTCACTATGCGGATTGGTGCTTGGTGGTTTCGGTCTGTTATCTGGTATGTGTTTTGTGGGCTTGCTGACAGCTTTATTTTGCGGCGTTGCAGGATTTGCCATCGGAACAGTATTGGGACGCAGGCGACATAGTGGAGCTTTTCAGCGCAGTTGTTACTGGAAATTGCCATTGTCATCAGTTCTAGTGTGTAACAAGACGCCAAAATCACATATTCGTTGTTATCACTAGGACAAATATATAGAGAGTATATCAGGCAAGAATGGAAATTAACATAAAGAAGCAGAATATAGAAGCAATAGGCAAGCAGCGTAATCTCTTTTTGGGATTAAGTCTGGTTAGTATATTGTGCTGTTTGTTGCTTGGTTTCAAGATCAGTAGCATGGAACAGAAAATAGTTCTGGTACCTGGCATTAATCAAAAGATGGTTATTTCTGAAACAGGAGTTTCCAGCAGTTATTTGGAGGAAATGACTACGATGCTTCTGTCTTTGTTGCTTGATCTTGACTTTGATTCGATAGATTGGAAAAGAGAGAGATTATTTGAGTATGTATCTACAAACGACCCTGCTGCCTTAAAAAACCTGGCAGCGTATTTTGCCGGAGTTAAGGAGCAGTATCAGACATTTGGACTATCAACACATTTTAGCGGTAAGAAGTACAAAACTGATTCGAAGAAAATGCAGGTAATTGCCTCGGGGGTTTTGGTATCACATTTTGGCGCAGAAGGATTTGAAAAGAAATCAGTAAATTACAGGCTTGGCTTTGAATGGATAGCAGGTAAGTTGTTGCTGAAAGAATTCAGGTTACTTAGCCAAGAGGAATTAGAGGAGATGGAGAAAGATGTTTAACGGAAAGTTATTTATTCTGATCTGCTTTTTTTGCAATAGTTGTTTTGCTGCAAAAAACATATCACTTAGCTACGATTTTCCAACTCGGCTTGTTTTAAGTTTGGATCATATAAACAGAATACATTTTGGTGATAAGCAAATTAAGAAAATTATTGGTGATACAAGCAGGTACAACATTATTCTATCGGAGAATAAGAAGGATATGTTTATCAGGTTAAATGCTGAACGAGGTGAAATCATAAATGTTTCCGTTATTAATATTGCCGGTAAAGTTATGGATTTGGAGATAATAGCAGCTAAGGCGCAATATCCGACAATAGTAAATCTTACTGATACAGATGTTGCTTTGTCAGAACAAAAACAGGAACAGCAGGAAGTAGAGAAGATGCTCGTTAGCATGCAAAAGGGTGTAAAGGGTAAATATTACACTGTTGTCGGTGGTAGTTCGTTTAATTGCGCAGCACTTGGCAAGAATGCCAATTGCCGGATTATTGCAGATTACAGGTTTGGCAAATATAGAGGAATTGGCCTTAAAGTAGAGAACAGAGGAAAAATATCGTTGTCATTAGATGCTGATTCTCTAGGGCGTATTCTTCCTTATGCAGTGCTGCTGCAAAAACCTGATTGCTGCATATCACCAAAAGGCTCTGAGGAAATAATATATTTTGTCGGCAAAGAGGTATCAGATGGCGTTTAAAGAAAAACTGGATGATATCAGGAAGAAGTTTAAGTCACTGTTTGCCGGGAGTGATGATACTGGTGATGTTGGTACAAATAACTCCAGGGTGATATTGCAAAAGCAGATCATGCGTGCTGCCCTGGTTGTAATATCATTGATTCTGATTTTGTGGCTACTGGTTGAAGCAGTTAGCGATTCCGGTCAAGCTTTAGAGGATGGGGGTAAAAAGGAGCATGATTTTACTCAGCATAATATTGATTTGCCTGATAAGGCACTGGATACCGAACTTTACTGGCGAAATTACTTTGAAGAGGATATGGGCAAGCAAAAAGTAGTTACTGCAAAGATGATTACTGAACTAAAGGAATCACAAGAGCAGCTACTGCGTGATGTAAAAACCAGCCTGGCAGAAGAGCTGAAGAACGTGCAACAGCTAACTGCGCAGCAGAAGCAGCAATTTGAGATTAGCACCAGAGAATTAAAATCAGTGTTAGATGAGCAGCGCATGTTGGCTGAGGCTGCAATGCAAAAAGCAAGTCCTGTTCAGATTGGCGAAGTTGGTTTTGATGGGGATATCGAATTTGATGAACCCAAATCTGCCCAGGATTATATACCGGAAGGAACATATTTTACAGGTTATCTCCTTAACGGAATAGCTGCATCTACAGGTTTGAATGCACCTGAAGAGCATGCTGTTTCTGTGACGATTCGGCTAACAGGTAGAGGTAATTTACACCCTGCAAATAAACTGGATATAAGCAAATGTACAATCCAGGCAAGTGCTAAAGGAGATTTGTCAAGTGAGCGTGCTGAAATACGTTTAGAGAAACTTGTTTGCGAGCAGGATGGTTTTTATCAAACCAGCGAAATAGCTGGAGATGTAGTAGGACCGGATGGACTTAACGGAATTAAAGGCAGGGTAATTTGGACTTCCAGCAAGCATCTTAAAAACGCCATGATAGGGGGTATGATTAGTGGTTTAATCTCCAGCAGCAAAGGTCAGGAATCATTTGCTTTAAGTAGTGGTGGTTTATTGGCAACCAGGAAAAAAGGGGTTGGAGAGATGCTTGGGCAAGGAGCATCACAAGGGGTTATCAATGCGGGTGAAAAGATTACCGATCAGTTCTTGCGTTTGGCAGATTCCTTATCGCCTGTATTAACTGTTGATATAGGTGTCAGGGTTAATCCTAAAATCGGCAAAGGTTTTTTTGTTGGTGAAGTTGGTACTCACAAAAAGATAAAAAAAGCAAGGAAGTAGAAATTTCCAATTTGGTAACAGAGAAAGCAAAACAAGAAACGAGGTTTGAGCTTGCAATGAAGATAAATAGTTTTACAGGAATATTCAGGAGATCAACGAATGCCGGTTTGATTTTATTGGTGTGCAGTATTTTAAGTGGATGTAGCACTTATAGTAGTTCATTTGCTTGCGGTGATGCAAAGGGAGCAGTCTGCATGAGCATGGACAGGGTTGATCGCATGATAGCAAGCGGAGAGATTGAAAATTATGTATCAGGGGAAAAAAGATGTAGAAGGCGAGCCTGTAGAAAGCAGCAACAGGATGATCCTGTAGTAAAAGCTCTATCACAAGACAAGAGTAAATAACCTCAGCTCGACATAAGGTAGAGTTTTGAAGTATCAGGAAAACGTATATAGTAAGGTACAAGCAACTAACATTGGAGGTTAAAATGCTTGCACCCATAGAAGATATATTCTGCGAAATTGATGATTTTTGCAAGGAGTT
>CAJQOD010000039.1 GCA_905479865.1 uncultured Rickettsiaceae bacterium
GGTTGCGGGGGCTGGATTTGAACCAACGACCTTCAGGTTATGAGCCTGACGAGCTACCAGACTGCTCCACCCCGCGACAATAGCAATCTTATGCGCAGGAGCATAAACCACTTAACTCTGATATGCAAGGAGGAAATTTTACTGAAGGGAATATTTATAGTAATAGAAACACTTCATTCTACCTGGCTAACCGACAAATCATTAATGATGAATTTAAACTTGCACAAATTCCTACCTAATGTCAAAATTTATCTTCATTTTACTAACTTTGACAGAACTCTTGCATGAGTTCTTTGATATAGTTTAAGCTGCAATCATTTAACTAACTTACTTCTCTACCTGACTCTGTCTTTTTGCCTTTTTCAGTAGGTATCTGCCTCCGTGACTGCTGTTTAGATTTTAGTGGATCAATTTGCTGCCCAACATTCTGAGCTTTCTTTTGAAGCTCTTCACTTACCACTTGTCTCTCTTTCTCTACTGATTTCCCGTGCTGCAGTTCAGGTGATTGTGACTGCGCTAAAGCTTGTTTATCAAGCCAATTCTGCCTTCTAACCTCGTCTGTTATAGCTACCTTAGGTTCTTCTTTTGTCGGAGCAGTATAAGCTTCCTTAGATTGTTCATGCGCAGCCAAAAGCTGTTCCTGTTCTGCTGATACACCTATGGCTTTACCAACTGCATTTAGGCCGTCCCCTATTTTAATGGCTCCATTACCACCTAATTCATCCAGAGATTGACCAACTCCTCCCTTTGCTACTCCATTTAATCCGACTGCTACACCACCACCAACAGCAGCTCCCACCGGACCAAGCATCATGCCTCCGCCTACAACACCAACTGCAGTAGATAGCCCCATATGTTTGGCTCCGTAGTGACCGGCAACAGCACCAACTCCGGCACCAACTGCGACTGCACCGGCAGCTACAACAGCAACAACCGCAAGACTCGCTCCTCCGGTTGCTACCACGCTAGCTGCAAAAAGACCAATTAATACAGCTCCAGCGACAGCACCGATTATGCGTCCCCACTTAGCACTAAGAGGTTGCTTAATAAATTCTCCAACCTTTTTGCAAAAACTGCCTGCTGCCTTAAAAACACCGCCGAACCATTTCCCTATAGGTCCCTTATTTTTTGCAGCGTGAACTTCATTGTCATTCTTTACTTTCTCTTCAACTGATATTTTAGTTTTCGTTCCATCCAAACCCTCGTGTTCAAGATCACCTGTTATACCTTCAATATCAGCACCATGTAAATCCGTAGCATCATTAACTTTCACTCCATGCATTTTTGCCTTACCAAGTTTTACTTCAGGCATCTCAGCATTGCGAAGATCGGCTTTTTTAAGACCTACCTTCCTCAATATGGCTTCCCGCATCTTAGCGCCCCTTAAATTAGCACCTTCCATCACTGCTTCTTCAAAATCTGCTTTATGCGCTTTCATACCCTCAAGCGTAGCATCCACAAACTGAGCCTTCTTTGCCTTAACATCAGTCAGGTTAGCACCCGTCATATCCACTCCGGAAGCTTTCACGCCATGCATAATAGCATCCTCAAAATCAGAGAACCGCATATTTACACCTTCAAGCACAGCCTCTTCTAAATGCGCTCCTGCAGCCTGCACACCCTCCATATTCGCACCAACGAAACTCACTCTATCAGCTTGAATTTTTCTTAAAATAGCATTCTCGAGATTAGCCCCTTTCAGTTTGCACAATTCACCAATCTCTGCCTCAGATAAATCTATACCTCTTGCATCAACATCTGTAAGAATTGATTTTTTTAATTTCAACCCGCTGGCCTTTGCTTCTGCTAAAAATGCACGCGTTAAATCAGTTTCGATCATCTCGCAATTTTCCAGAATTGCCTTATCCAGATTTGCATGCTGCATTTTAGTTTGTTTAATCACTGCATTGGCAAGAGATACCCCTTGCAAATCTGCATAATTAAATGTTGAATCAGTGATTTGTACGCCATCCCACTGACCATTACGAATATCGGCAAAATCAAAGTTTGCTCCCTCTACTTGTGCCTCATACGCACTAGAGTGCGGCATATAAGCTCTACTAAAATCTGATTTATCAAAAAACTTTGCCCCGCCAACTTTAGCAGCAAACATATTTACATCACGAGCAGTGGTTTTGATAAATTCTGCTCCCGTAAGATCTGCCCCTTCAAAAGTTGCTAGACTTAAATCTGCTCCATTAAATTTAGCATTTTTTAAATTTGCTCCAGCAAAACAGGATTCCTGCAATTTTGCACCGCTAAAATCAAGACCTGAAAGATCTACTGCAACACCTGCATATAGTGCATTTTCTCTATCTTCAATATAGGTAGAAAAATCAGCAACAATTTTAGCACCCGGTATTACATCAATGCCTTTATCAGACATCTGAACGCGAGCAAACTCGTTTAAAGTTAATTTCGGATTACCTTTGAGATCTTCAATGTAATTTTCAGCATCCTCTCTAGTTAGCCTTACATATTGTTTTTCTTGCTCTCGTTCTTCCTTATTACTACCTCTTTTATAAGCAGGGTCAAATTTAATAATCCCTACACCATCCGTGATTGATAGCAGCTCTGCAATACTCGGATGCACGACATACGGAATATCTCTTTTGTCAAAATTATCTTCAAAAGACAGGTCTTGTACGGCCTTCTTCTCTTTACTCAACTCGGCTAACTCCGTATTCAACTGGTTATACGCCTGATTAGTACCCATAGCATACTCTAAGTACCCCAACTTCTCATAAGCCGTCTGAATTTCAGCTTTTTTCTTTGTTATTTTTTCTTCCTGTATTTCCAGTTTTTTAGTCTTCTCAGCCTCATATCGCTCTCTGGTTAATTCCTCTATTTCTTCATTGGCATCTCTATATTGATGCATTAAAGGCTCCAGGGAACTAAACTGCATTCCAGCATATCTATTTCTATTATTGTGAATTGCTAACTCAGATATTTCCACAGGCTTAAGAAAACTGCTATAGCTCAAACGATCATCTATATCTGTCTCGCTCAAACTACAATTACTGATATCTGCTCCGCGCATATCAGCCCCTGGCATATAACAATCATTAAAAGAAACGTTACTCAAATCCGTATCACAAAAACTGGTATTTTTTAGATTACACGCTTCAAAATCAGCTCCTCTGATATTCGCACCGGTAAAATCTACCCCTGACAAATCCAAATAGTCCTCATGCTCTCTATCCAAATCTTCAGTTGTTATGTTTTCTACTTCATCATATTCGATTTTAGTACCAATGGTGAGACCCGCCAGGTCAGGAACGACAACAACATCTTTTTGTCCTTTATAAAATTTTTCCGTGACATAGTCGGTAAGAGAGACAATTACTTCCGGATCTTTTGCTTTAGCATCCTTAACATACTCAATAAATTCCAGCATGTCGTCCTGCGACAATGGATGCTTCTGTATCTTTACTTGTAAACCGGCTGTAATTTTCTGAGCAGCAGTTTGAAGTTCTGAATTTTTCTTAGACATTTTCCCTCTTCATACTAAAAAATTATACTATTAAATAGTATAATTAAATATATTTGAGAGATAATTAATTATGGATATTTGAAGTAAAAAAGGGGTATTAGTTGCTTACAGATGCCTTTTAACAACTTTTGATTACTTAAATCAGATTATTGGGTTTGGCTAATTTTAACCATTCTTTGTTTAGCCTCGTTCCAACTATACTGGATATTAATAGTTTTCACTTCTGTAATTATCACATCGCCGCTTGGAAGTTGAGCTACATCCAACCCCTTTTGCAAGGAGTCCACTATCAATGAGGTTGAATTACATATGTACTTTATATCTGAGAAAATATCTTTTTCCTCATTTGTTTCCTGTACCTGTGAAATTTTAGATACTGACATTATAACAAACTATTAATTACTTAAATTTCTAATCGTCAGCATTATAGCATGATTTATTTAAAATATCAAGGGATGTTAACAATTATTCTATATAAATATAATAAATTGGTTCTATAATATCCATTCTACAGCTGCTGACTAGTGGCTTTTTAAATTTCCTGATCTGTCGATATAAAATCTAAATTAGTTAACAAAAACTGTATCAGAATCAACATAGTAATATTATTAGTCACCAAACAATCACAATAATCTTTAATATTAACCGAACTGTATTTCAAATTTTGACTAAATAAGCAAATATATGATCTAATTAAGATTAAATAGAATTTGTGAGAAAGTGTAGTATGTCTAAAAAAAATGAAGATCAAATAAGAGGTGCTATTAAAGCAATGAGAAATGATTTTAGCGGTATTACTGGTTTTATTTCAGCTGAGTTTGTTAAAATAGCTCAAGCAAATGACGGAACAATTGATGTCAGAAACCCAAGTTTTGCAACTGCTGCGCAATCACTTATTTATGCAGATCCTGATGCGCCGGAAAATACGGGGAAAGCTGTTCTAAGTTTCACTGCGACTAAAAAAGGAATATTAAACAGGATTGACGATCTAATTAACAATGGTGCCGATCCTAAGCTATTTGTTAATATCAAGGAAGAATTTGTAACTTTTGAATCTCAGTTAAAAGAGCAAGTATCTACTTCAAAAGGTATTCAAGCATTAGTATCTAACAAATTATCTGAAGATTTAGTAAAAGACAGCAATCCTTTATTTGTTAAATTTGCTGAGGAAGATTTCCGAGGTATGCCAAAAGAACAGGTAGATATAGTAATGCCTCAAATTGCCAAGAACATAACTTTACCTGAAAGTATAATACAAGCAATGCTTACCAGCGATACAATTTTTAGTGATGCAATGATAAATGTAACCCGACAGATAATGTCTGAATCCCTTGGTACAAAAGAAGGACATGTTTCTGTACTGGATGAGTCTAAACTTACTCCAGAAAATCTTGCAAAGGTTGGACAGAAAGTATCGGCAGCCGCATCAGCGGTTGAACTTGTGCGTGACACTGTTGCACAAATGCGTGAAGAAGGAGCAAAAATTTCTCCTAAACTAGAACAAAAAATGTTAGAGACGATGATACCTACGATATCCCAGTTCGAGCAAAGCTATATTAAAGAAAATAAAACCCAAATAATGGACAATATTTCGCAAAATATTGCTGCACAAAGAACGATATTTGCACGTATTACCGACAAATTCGTATCTGATTCAGGTTTAGCAAAAGCAGGTAAAGTTTTTGCTGCTAAACAATCAACTCATCATGAGCAACACGTTTCAAATAAAATCGATGAAGCTATCTTGAAAAATCAATTGAAAAATGAGGATATTGCCAAAAATTTAAATTCATTTTCAAAAATTACAGGACAAGATAAGACTTTTGATAAGACAAATCTACCGTCAAATCAAGAACTATACGAAATGAGAAAAGCAAATCCTAAAGCTTTTGACCAAATAGTACTCACAAAAACCAGAAGACCTTTACCCCCAATACCAGATAAATTGCAACACACTCTAAAAAAACAAATGACGCCAACAAGCAAAAAAACTTCAGTAACTTCAGTGGTGGTAAAGAACGCCAAAGAGCCAAGCACCGGTCAAGGAAGATAGAAAATAACATTATTATTTTCGGCAATAAAACAAAGTCCTTTGTAAAACTTGAGTAATTTTCAAGCTATACGAAAACTTGTTTAACCATTTATATCCTTTTCTAAATCGGTTAACAACAAATACGACAGAACTACTAAATTTTATGTAGAACAGCAAATATAATGCTACCAATTTTGTAATTTTACTTATATGATCGCTGAATTTTGCAATCTTCAGACTGTGAAAAGTTATAATGAAAAGTCATGTTGGAGCAACGTTATTGTCAGATACTAAGCAACCACTAAGAAAAACTTTAAAGAAATGCATGTATTTTCTTTTTAGCAAACAAAAAATACAAGTGCTAGGACTGGTATTGCTTATTATTATAACAGGAATCACCCCTTCTATTGATGGCATTCTTTTACAAAACATCACTGACTCAATTGAATCATACTCTGATCAGGATATAACTAATCTAAATTTAGTGTCTATGCTATTTAAGTGGGTTATAATATATGCATTATGGTGGGAAAGCCTTAATATCTTATGGCGAGTTTATGATTATGCATACTTAAAAATCATGCCTCAAATTAAAGCGCAAGTTATTGATGAACTCTATAATTATATTCAGTACCATGAACATGAATTCTTCCAAAGCACACTAGCTGGAGATATTGCAAGCCGGATTACCGAAGCTGCACGTTCACTTGAAATGATTTTTGCTCATGCCAATGAAAAGATTCTAAGAAAATTAGCAGTCTTATTATTTGCTCTTATAACTCTATATACAGTACATCCAAATGTTGCAGCAATTTTTTTAATCTGGATGATATTATTTGTAGGCACTAGCTTGTATTTTGCAAAAACAGTCAATACTTACTCGACCATATACGGCCGAGATAAAGCTTTAGTTTCTGGAAAAATCGTGGATGCGATTGCTAATATTTCGGCAATTAGAATATTTACTTCTTACAAACATGAGAGACATTATCTACAGACTTACCTGGATAGATCGATTAAAAGCGATCAAAACATGCAGTGGTTTATGTTCAAACTGCGTTACGCTCTTGGGTCGTCGTGTACATTGATGATTGGCACAATGATTTATTACATCATAACCTTACGTGGCAACTTAGAAATTTCAATCGGGCAGTGCATTTTGATCATTACATTATGCGTCGCTGTTATAGACGATATCTGGGATTTAACACAAACATTTGGTGATCTATTCGAACAAATTGGCTCTTTCAATCAAAGTATGAGCCTACTTAAGCGATATAAAATGGAAAACAACTTAAATGCCGAACCATTAATTGTACAAACGCCCTCAATTGAGTTCAAAAATGTTACTTTTAACTACCGCAGCAATGATAATACATTTAACAACCAATCCGTCACCATAGACGCTTATGAAAAAGTCGGGTTAATTGGATTTTCAGGATCTGGAAAATCCACTTTTGCAAGCCTGATATACAGATTATATGACATTCAAAAAGGCACTATCCTAATCGATGGGCAGGATATAAGCCAAGTACCGCAAGATAGCCTGCGACAGAATATATCCATCATTCCTCAGGAACCTATCCTGTTCCACCGTTCAATCAGGGAGAACATCCGATATGGTAATATAAAAGCAGGTGATGAAGAGGTATATGCAGCTGCCAGGGAAGCATATATACATGCATTCATACTCAGCTTACCAGATGGGTATGATACAATATGCGGCGAAAGAGGTAATACTTTTTCTGGCGGCCAAAGACAAAGGATAGTCATTGCACGCGCTTTCCTCAAGAAAGCACCTATACTGATACTCGATGAAGCCACTAACTCGCTAGATAGCCACACCGAGAGCTTAATACAAAAATCTCTGCAAAAGCTAATGCTTGATAAAACCGTACTAATTATCGCACATAGGCTTTCAACACTTCTTCACATGGACAGAATCCTGGTCTTTGATAAAGGACACATAGTAGAAGACGGCCCACACTCAAAACTACAAAAAGACGGAACGCTCTACAAAACATTGTGGGACAATTATTGATTAACCTACAGTGATTACATGGCTGGTAACCTCACCGTTATTGCAGTAATGCAAACTATAACCTGGCGGCGCATAGTTTAGGCCGATCACCTGGTTATCCTGAAACATGTATGCAGGAGCAGAACTTGGCGATACCCAGCACATCTTATTTGCAAACAGGCCAGCGGCTGCATAATGATAGTGACCACAATATAATCCCAATATGTTCTCATATCGGGAAAGAATCTCCAGCAAATCTTCCTTTTCCAACAATTTAATAGAGTCAATCAGTTTTTTTGTGTAAGTGCTAAAATTTATGCTCCAATAATTCCTGCTTAAAATCACCACATAAAATCTCAAACTGATTCAACGCAAGTGGCCAATTTTTGATCGGCATTGTCCATTTTTTTGCAGCGTTTTTTAGAGCCAAATATATTATCTTCTTGATTGATTCATCACTTGGAAAAACCCCCTTGTTTTTGATTATTTTACGAATTTGTCGATTTACTGACTCTATAGAATTCGTCGTGTAAATTACTTTTCTGATTTCTTCAGGAAAAGCAAAAAACGGTATTATGCCAGGCCAGTTTCTCTGCCATATATCCGATATTACTGGATATTTATTATCCCATTTACCCGCAAAAGATTTTAATTCCAGATGCGCCACTTCTTCAGTAGTTGCAGTATATATTTGCTTTAAATCAGCTGTTACTGCCTTTAAATCCTTATATGACACGTACTTCACCGAATTCCTGATCATATGCACTATACATAATTGTACTATCGTATCGGGAAAAAGGCTGTTTATCGCATCTGGAAAACCCTTCAAACCATCTACACAAGCAACGTATATTTTTCTAACTCCTCGATTCTTTAGTTCAGTCACCACCTGCATCCAAAATTTGGCACCTTCATTTTTACCAATCCAGATTCCTAGTAATTCCTTTTTACCTTCCATGTTGACTGCTATTGCCAGATATACAGCCTTACTGATTATTGTATGGTTGTCCCTGGCTTTTACATGCAGACAGTCCAGATATAATATTGGATATACATCATCTAAAGACCTATTCTGCCATTTAGTGACCTCATTTATGACACCATCAGTTACTGTTGATATAAGCTCCTTGGAAACCTCTGTATGATAAATCTCTTCTAAATGACCTTGTATCTCACTCATAGTCATTCCACGCGCATATAGAGATATCACTTTCTCATCAAAGCCTGTAAAACGTCTGACACCTTTAGGAATTAACTTTGGGTCAAATGTTCCTTCACGATCACGGGGAACTTCTATTGGAATTTTGTAACCATCATCATCTATGACTGTTTTTTCATAGCTACCATTGCGACGATTCTTGTTGCTTTTAGGAGTTTTACTATGCTTGGAATAGCCAAGCTCATGATTAAGTTCATTCTCTAATACTCGATCTACTATTTGTTTCTTCAATTGAGTGAATAATCCATCTCGACCAAACAGCTCTCTTGGATCTGCTTTTGATAATAATTCTTCTACTAATTTAGTATTTACATCTACTGCTTTGTTATCTATTTTTTTTGCCATTTTTATCTCTTGTTTAAGTTGTTTTTTACAGTATTTTATACTGCTTGATTTTTCCAACTTACACAAATTCTATGATAGACTCATAGATTTTAAGGCTTTACCAAGAAAACGCTTAGCTGCATTAGCATTACGGGTGCTTGATAAATAGAAATCAATTGTCTGACCGCTCTTATCTATTGCTCTATATAGATATACCCATTTACCTTTAACCTTCACATATGTCTCATCAACTCTCCAACTAAGACCTAAGCTTGGCTTCCAATACCATTTGAGTTTATCTAAAATCTTCGGAGCATAATACTGAACCCAGCGATATATTGTTGAATGATCTACTTCTACGCCTCTTTCAGTTATCATCTCTTCTAAATCTCTATAACTAATCCCATATTTACAATACCATCTCACTGCCCATATTATTATGTCATATTTAAAATGACGATGCTTGAATATATTCATAATCTATAGCTTTGAATAAATTGTTTATTCCTTCAGTTTATTCTCTCACTTCGCTATTTGCAACAGTGCCTAAAATGGTATCAAAAAGCAGCAAATCAAGGTTTGAATATGGCTCAACATAATCTTGGATTGATGTATGCATTTGGAACGGGAGTTAAACAAGATGATAAAAAGGCGTTTGAATTATTTACAAAAGCAGTTGAGCAAGATTGTTCGGAATCACAGTTTAACCTTGGGGCTATGTATCAACAAGGACGAGCCACAAAAAAAGATAATATCAAGGCGGTTCAACTATACAAAAGAGCTGTTGTACACGGTAATCATTGCGCTATGCACAATCTTGCCGTGATGTATTATAATGGAGAAGGAGTTGAAAAAAACTTAACTAAAGCTATTGAATTATTAAAAAAAGCCGCAGATTATGGAGTTCCTCAATCACAACTATCTCTTGCAACTTTTTACGAGAGCGGAATTGGAGTAAATAAAGATATAAAGAAGGCTGTAAATTTATATCGTATGGCAGCTAATCAAGGGAGTTCAGAGGCCTATTTTTATCTTGCTCTTAAATATTACAACGGAGAAGGGGTGTTAAAAGATACGACAAAAGCTGAAGAATTGTTTCAAAAAGCAGCTATGTCGAAAGGTGTTGATCGAAATTCAGATCATTGCAACAAAGCCCAAAATTGTCCGTTTTTTTGTAGCAAGATCACTCGTCCCCGATAACTTGAACTTGCGTATCATCATCTACATCCATATAAGAAGATAAAGAGCTGCAATTTATGCCTAGCACATCATCAGGAAAATATTGCTCCAGCATTGTTGCTACTGGAATATTATTACATTTTAATGCAATTTGATAAGCATTTATACCACCATATACCCGACATTCTTCAGGACTAGCTTGAAGTAAATAGTCTAATAATCCATTTTGTATTGCATGATCTATTAATAATTTAGACACTTTTATATGTCCCCGTTCTGCAGCTAAGTGTAATGAGTTACCAACATATTTTTCATGCATTAATATATCAGCCCCATATTCAAGTAATAACTTGATTATTTCTAAAGTTTTTGGCCAGATTCCCGTTTGATTAATTAAGGATAAGAGAGGAGTAAAACCAATACTACAAAGTACATCTGGATTTGCACCTTTATCTAACAGTAATTTTAATATTGATGAATCAGCGCAATGTAGAGAATTATGCACTGCTCTACTTGTAATAGAAACTTGTATAATATTTATTAAGTAATTAATAAGCTCAATTCTTGTATCCGGATTTAAATCTGCATTATCTCCATAACAAGCTTCTTCGAGAGAAGTTGCACCATCTTCGGATACAGCTTTAAAATTACAACCAGTCTTTGCAAGAATACTGATAATCTGCATATTACCGATTGCGCATGCAACGTGGGCTATGAAACCAAATTTTTCTGTCTCGGTATTTAAAGTTTGCACAGCAACAGATTGCAAGTATTGTTCCAACCGAACTACATTCCCTTGTTTTATAGCAAGTATAATCTTTTCTTCAATAGGTTGCCCAGATAATTCTAGTAAAAATTCATACGCCTCTTTATTAAATCTATAATGTTCAGCAGTATAATCCAAAGCTGTTCTACTGCTGCGATTAACAATATCAAAATTAGCATCTTTACTTTTTAATAGCTTTAACAATTCAACATCATTTTCTTCAGCAGCATAGTGAGCTAATGTATCTCCTCTTTTATCCTGGATGTTTGGATTTACTCCGCAATCTCCAAGTAGTAGGAATAGTAATTCTCTATTTTCTGTATGCATATGCAATGTTTTATGCACAGGAGCATACCCTCTGTAAATTAGATTAATATCACAACATTCTGGTAATATTAATCTAATATTTTCAATATTTTCTTTTGCCTCAATTGCTAATTGATCAAAAAGACTGCCTATTTCATCTCTTCTTAAAATTCCTAATTTTTCCACTAATATCTTTTGTTGTATATCAGAAGCTGCTTTTACAAATTGTATAATTGTATCTACCGATATATACTTAGATAATATTGGATAAATTTTTGCTGGGTGATGAAAAGGATCTACGGCCTTCATCGATCCCCTATACTTTCCATATATCCCCCTCTCTCCATCGGGATTTAATAACTCAAATGCTCTATGCATATATAAGTTAATAGCCCATTGCCAAGGATCAAAATGTGATTGAGAGATTTTGGATAAAGTTTTTTTATCTTCTTCTGTAAGTATATGATCCTCCTTAAATTGATTTGAAAATTCTTTTGCTTCAAGTCTTACTCTTGCGGGGATTGCAGTAATAAGAGGATTATCACCACTAAAAATAGCTATAAAATGTTCTCTATTAGCAACTTGCCTTAAAAGAATTGCTGATTCTAATTTTTGATGCTGCCTTTCAGAGTAAACAGAGCTGATGAAACTCTCTGGAATAGTACTATTACCTTCTGGGATTAAAACGCACATATTAGGTTCAGGATAATATACTCCAAGCGGTATATATTTAGCTGTTTCTACTCTAACAATTCTATCAATTTGACTAGCTACAACAAGTGGATAATCTTCGCCTATCCTTTCTTCAGAAAATTCATAACCAGTAGACATTACAGTAGGGACTGAGTGCTTATTTATTATGCGTAAATAAGCACTATATATTCCATTAAAACTTACTGTATCTCCATCAATAAAACTTAAATATACATCAGCATTGGAATTAGAGGATCTTGACGCAGTCACTAATGCCTTAGTGTTAGTATAATTTTTGGCTATCTCTCGTAATTCTTGATATGGAGGGGCAATACCACTCTCACAAATAGCTCTAAATTCTTCTGCTTTTGATGTTTCGTGAATTAAATCATAATGCTTAAGTTTTTTATAAAATGTTCTAACAACATTATATTCTACTAATGAGTTTTCTGCGTCATACCATTTATATTCCCAAAAAATTCCAAATTTACTATGTACAATAGGACTTTCTGATTGTGCATTTAGTTCCTTCGTTAGCAGGTTATTTTTTCGTGTACTAAGGGATATAGGTCTATTCAAGCATATACTAGCAGAAACTAATTGTTCTATATGCCCATCATCTTCGCTTTCTAGGCCTGTATTATATAAATTATCCAAGAAAGGTTGTACTACCGTACTTTTTCCTAGCTCTTCAACTATATTAGGAGCTACTTCCAACAATTCCTGTCCTTTAATAAAGCCAACGGGTGTTGTAATTTTTATCTTTCCAGCCTTACTTTTAGTAATACGAAATGGATGATATGGTAATGTAAGTTTATCTCCTGTATCTAATTCAGCAAATTGTAGCTCTTCAGATGAATCATATTCTTCGTCAGAAGATTCATCTGATTCGTCTCCATCAACGTACATTATTGGATTCACAATAAACTTTGCTTCCTTTCTTTCTTCATTACCTAATCCGTTTGTTATTTCTTCCACAGTTACTGTTGCCTGATCCTTTGAAATAGACTCCAATTTTGGGTTACATATATCCAATATAAAATGGGAATCATTTGGAGTTAGACTAACTTTAATCCTTTTAGGGGAAGGTTGAGAATTAAAAGTCAAATCAGATCTTGTTCTTTTAGGCATATACTTTCCCTTTTTAATTATTTGTTGTGTCTGTAAATATAGACCTTCTTTACAACAAATTGATTTTTGTCCATAGAATTTGAAACGATTGATAAATTTATTTGTTGTAAATTCAATCATGAAATTTAATAGCCTTTTAATCCATCGTATAAATGAACCTATACAGGTTAACTAGGTATGAAATACTTAGATTTAACCAGGAAGGAGTATTAATATAAAAGTAAGTTTGTTAGACTGGAGAGATAAATTACAAGTTGTTAAGAAGTAATGATGTTAGAAACAGGGTACACCAAGAAGAAAGAATTGTATGATAAGCACTTATACGAAATAGATAATATTAAATTCACTTTTCGAGAAATAGATGTAATAGCATGTATTATACATAATAGAGGTAAAAAAAAAGTAGCTTCATTGTTATCGGTTTCTCCCAGAACCGTTAGTACTCATGTACATAACATAATGTTAAAACTGGGTCATAGTTCAAGAGAGAATATTATTGATTTTATTGAAAGATCAGGAAAGTTGCTATTTATCAGAAAATATTATCTCCATTTATTAATACAAGCCTCATTTGAAAAATACCTTATTAAAATAGGAAAAACCATTAATAGGCAAGGAATTGACTATACTATCGTTTATACGGGAATAAGTGCTGATGAGAAGTTGATATTTAATCAGTTACAGGATCATCTTAAACTGGCAAATATAAACTTAAGTACGGTTGAAAAAAAATTTGAAAGGCCTAGGTACAAGCTACGCGTATTAAATTCTAATTCGGTTCAGCAAAAGCAACTGGAAGATATTTTTTTATTGTTTGATCCAAATATGGATATCGATAAATATAGTAATATTGATTACATAGATTTTAGAAAACAGTCGCAATATTATTTTTCTGCATTCGAGTTATTACGAAAATTTATGCACAACTCCTCTGTGGATCAGCTTATAAAAGAATTTAGAAAAGATTATGATGCTATTCAAAATTCATGGGAAAGTGGTAGATTGGAGGTAATATCTCCTACTTCTTCATCTTTACCTAAGAAAAAGACATTTAATAAATTTATTATTTTTATATCTGGTACTGTCTGCTTTATTGTATTTGCAGCATGGAGTATGAATCAAGGCTTTATT
>CAJQOD010000040.1 GCA_905479865.1 uncultured Rickettsiaceae bacterium
GCAATGACGAGAGAGAGTACAACATCGTCATTGCGAGCGTAAGCGAAGTAATCCATATATGAGGCTTCAGGTATTTTGTAATGATGAATGGATTGCCGCAGTCGCTACCGCTCCTTCGCAGGTGACAGTAAGAGAGTATAACATCGTCATTGCTAGCGCAGGGCGAAGTAATCCATATATGAGGCTTCAGTTATTTTATAATGATAAATGGACTGCCGCAGTCGCTTGCGCTCCTTCGCAGTGACGGGTTGGGGATATTCTGGATGTTCATCACTAGCTACCCGTCATTGCGAGCTGTAAGCGAAGCAATCCATTTGTCTTTTAGGTGTTTATAAAGAAATACTATTAAAAATCAGAAACTCTGCCATTTTTTTCCCAATCTCCATATCTGGTAGGTTCTGGTCCTTTTTGGCCGCCAAATTCTTCCGGTTGTTTTTCGCTTGAGGTTTCCTCTGTGCTTGCTGTATTATCTGATTTGTTATCTTGCAAAATTTAGTACCATTTTATAATGAAATTTTCTCACTTAAGTAGAGTTTATACTACTGAGCCATTGATTGAAAATCAAACTATAATAGTTGGGGGTGAGGATTTTCATTATTTAAAATCAGTTATGAGATTGCGAGAGTCGGAATCATTCAGGTTATTTAATGCAAATGATGGTGAATTTTTAGTAAAAATACTGACGATAGGGCGTTCCAGTCTGAAGGTGGTCGTTGAGTCGTTGCTACGCCGAGTGGTAGAAGAAAAAACTTTAGCACTCGCAATGTGTATTATTAAACCGGATCGCATGTTAGAGGCGATTAAAGGAGCGGTGCAGCTTGGAGTAACACAGATTATTCCAATTATCTCTGAGAGAACTCAGTATAAAAAAATTGCGCAAGATAAAGTGCAGCGATGTATCATACAGGCAACAGAGCAATGTGAGAGATTTGTCCCGGCTGAGTTATTACCACAAATGAGCTTGTCGGACTTTTGTGAAATGGACGATTTTGAACAGATTATTTTTGCGTCTGAGTCAGAAGACGAGAGTAATAAAATAACAAATATCAATAAGATAAAAGAAAAAGTTGTAACTTTGATTGGTCCAGAAGGTGGCTTTTCAGAGCATGAGGTAGAAATGTTAAAATCGTATAAACATGTGTTGCCGGTTAGTTTGGGGCGATCGGTACTTAGGGTAGAAACGGCTGCGCTGGCGGCACTTGCCTGTATCTCCATGATGAGGAATTAATGGCTGATTTAGAAATTGAAAAGCAATATGGTGATATAATAATTGCCGGCGTTGACGAAGCCGGTAGAGGCCCTTTGGCAGGGCCAGTGGTTGCAGCGGCAGTGATCGTTGATCAGCAGAATATAATTGCCGGTATTCGGGATTCAAAAAAAATACCAAAGAAAAAGCGGGAGGAACTTTATGGCAAGATCACTGCAAATTATCTTTGGTCAGTCGGAATAGTATCATCGGCTGAAATAGATGAGATAAATATTTTACAAGCTACAAAAAAAGCCTGCAGGATGGCGGTCTCTTCGATGGAGACCAGAGCTGAGCTAGTGCTTGTTGATGGTAATATGAAGTTTGATGATGAGCGTTTTTACAGCATAATTAAAGGCGATGATAAATCCATGTCGATTGCTGCTGCGTCAATTATTGCAAAAGTTACCAGAGACCGAATTATGGAAGAGCTATCGCAGGAATTTTCTGCGTATAAGTGGCATAAAAATTCAGGATATGGGACAAAGGACCATATAAATGCGATTCTTCAGAATGGACGCACATCGCATCATCGCAAGAGCTTTAAAGTCAAGGGAGTTGATTACTAAATTATGGGAAACAATAATGCGCTTATATGGCTGCGGAACGGCATTGCAGCGTTAGCAATTGCTGGCCTGTATTCAATTATATTGGTGGTACTTCGGACTCCGCAATTGAGTCATTTTTTTGCTGATCAATCGATGTTTAAATCAGCTTTGGTCATTCATGTGAATCTGTCAGTGCTGGTCTGGCTGCTTGCCATTACATGCTTTATATGGAGTTACTCGAAAGTTAAGACAGGCTTTGAGTCATCTCTGGCACGCGTGGCATTTACAGGCATGTTACTGATGGCTTTTAGTCCGTTATATACAGAGTCTGAGCCGATAATGAATAATTATATTCCAATGCTTGAAAACATTTTCTTTATCATAGGATTAAGTCTTTTTGGCGTAGTAGTTCTTGGTTTTGCTATTCAAACAGTTTTTACCTCTTTTATGCAAGGTGACTTGTCTGACTATGGCGAGAGGATTATTGCCATTACCAAATTCACTTCAGCTTTTATGTTCATCTGTGTATGGGTATGCTTTGTTCTGTCTTTTTTTGGAATTGATGCTTTGAGTCAACTCGTGCCTTTGGATGTAGATTTCTACTATGAGATGCTTTTTTGGAGTGGTGGGCATTTGTTACAATTTATCTATACACAAATATTGATGCTGGTGTTGCTTGTACTGGCAGAAAGCTGGCGAGGCGGCAGGGTGTCTTATTTTGCTGTGTATGAGATGCTCCTATCACTTAATTTTGTATTGAGTATGGCTGTATTTTTTGGCCATTATCAATATGATATGGCTGATGGTTCTTTCAAGGAGTTCTATACGCTGCACATGATTTATACAGGAGGAATGGTTCCAACTATTTTCATAGCAACATTGCTTTTGGAGATTATACAGAAAAGAATCTCTGATATTCCTAAATTTGTACCTGTAGCTTTTATGTCTGCGATCTTACTGTTTTTATCCGGCGGCATGATAGGAGTGGTGATATCCGGCGTGAATGTGACGATACCTGCGCACTATCATGGTTCAATTGTTGGTATTAGCACAGCATTTATGGGACTTAGCTATATGTTTTGTTTTCAGGATAATATATACAAAAAAATAAATAAGTTAGGAGGAGTTGTGAGTAGTTTGTTGTTAAAAAATAAACAGGTAAAATCAGTGAGCATCGGTCAAAAAGCCGCTTCCTGGCAGATTGGTGTACTAACCTTTGGGCAGATACTACACATTTCTGGTCTTGCACTTGCCGGTGGCTACGGAGTGCTAAGAAAAACGCCGGGTGGTGATATTACACTTTCTGCCAAGGTTTATATGGGTATGGTAGGTGGCGGCGGATTAATTGCAATAATTGGTGGCTTGATATTTGTGTATATTTGTGCTAGAAATTTATACTCTTTTCGGGCAGAATAATTAACAAGTTAAACACGTGAAAAAACCAACAAAGCAGCAGGCTGAGCAGGCAGTCAAAGTACTTCTGGAGTATATTGGAGAAGATACGAACCGGGAAGGATTGCGTAATACACCGGCAAGAGTAGTGAGAAGCTACGATGAGCTTTTTTTCGGCTATGATTTTAATGTTGAGGAGGTGCTTAGTAAACGGTTCTGCGATATTAGCGAATATAATAATGTAGTAATGCTCAAATCTATCAATTTTACTTCTCTATGTGAGCACCACATGCTGCCTTTTTCCGGTATCGTAGATATTGCATATATTCCAGATGGTGTGGTTCTTGGCATTAGCAAGTTGGCAAGGTTAGTGGATGTATTTGCCAGACGTCTGCAAATTCAGGAGAGAATGACAGCAAACATAGCAACTGCGTTGCAAACTCATTTAAAACCGCAAGGGGTGGCTGTTAGAGTTGCAGCAACGCATAGCTGCATGACTACCAGAGGTACTTTGAAGGGGGGGAGTATTATGGAATCAACTCATTTTACGGGTGTTTACAGTGATCAACCTGAAAAGCGCAGGGAGTTTTTGGAAATGCTTAAAGGTAGTTAGAAAATGCAAATGCAATACTTCATTGCGTGTTGTCGTAACTGTGAAATGAAAATGGCAAAGAAAGTGCATAATGATGAAAAGAGGTACAATGGAGCGTTTGGCTTAAGCCTCTAGCTTCCGGTGGAGCCGAAGCCTTGCTCTCCTCTTTGTGTCTCATCAAGTGAGCCTGTTTCTTTCAGAGTTACATGTTCATATTTTGCAATTACTACTTGCGCAATACGTATACCCCGGGTAATTGTAAAATCTTCTGCGCTATGATTGATTAATATGGCTTTGATCTCGCCTCGGTAATCCGCATCTATTGTACCTGGTGAATTCAAGACAGTGATACCATGGCGTGCGGCCAGGCCAGAGCGAGGTCTGATTTGTGCTTCCATGCCGCTGGGCAGAGCTATGGCAATACCGGTTGGCACAGTTTGTATTTCGCCTGCTTTTATTACTAACGATTTATCAATAGCTGCAGATAAATCCATTCCGGCACTTTGTTCTGTGGCATAGTGGGGTAGGGGTAAATCCCTTGCATGTTCCAATCTTTTGATTGCTACAATGTTCATATAAACGTTTGATGAGTTAATGCCCTAGGGCTAAATATGGATCGCTTGCCTGACCTATGGCGGGAATGACGGGACTCGAACCCGCGACCCTCTGCGTGACAGGCTGATACTCTAACCATCTGAGCTACATCCCCGGGGTCTGGAAAACAAAGGTAATATATATCACTTTCTTTTAGCCTGCAAGTACAAATTACCGTTTCATAGCTTTTCCTAACAGTTGTAGTTGAAGGCAGTGAAAGTATATTTTTTGGCAACAGGCATTTGCTTTGGTGCAAAGATGATAATATTTTTTTCTTTTTTATATCATTACTCATTTTCCATATCAAAATTTACCATTTCATAATGATTTACCGTTAGAAACGGATCATGGAAATGATGCAGCAGTTTCTTCCATTCCTGATATTCAAGTGATTACCTGAAGCCAACCGATGCTCCAGTGTTTACTATTGCAACAATAAAATATAAAGGTTTTCTTGCCCAATACGTTTTTGCGGCTTGTGTGAGATATTATAGCCATTCATAGACATGATAATCGTTTGTGTTTTGTCAAACGCTCGTGCAAACTCTTTGGTTTTTGTTGGTATTACGTCTAATATTGCAACTTCTAATATCATTTTTTCTTCGCTACCGTCAGAATATTCAGGGTCACATTTTCAATGAATTCTGAACCATTCATTCCATATTGAGCAATAGCTTCAAAGCCATTTCTGGCTAACATTTCTTGCAATTCCTTTGCGGTATAAATCTGTAGACTAAATTCATTACTGAATTTTTCCGGTTTGCACCCATCCTTAAAAATGGTGTAGTTATCATAAGACGTTAGCAGCCCGTTTTTTCTGTTGATTGTTGAATGTTGGACGTTGTGAATTTTGGTGTTGTTAACTGTTTTTTGTATATCCATTGCAAAATCAGCAATTATATCATCGGTTATTGCCTGTAAATTGAATATGTCGAATACATAAACACCACCATCTTTTAGATTAGTATGTATGTTCTGCATTGCTTTTTCAAAATCTGCTTTTGTCAGATGGCCAATCGCATTGAAGATTGTAATGACAGCATCAAACTGGCCTACCTTTAGCTCTCGCATATCGCCGTCTATAAACTCTACGTCAGTATTTGCTGATTTTGCTTTTTCCTGCGCTATTTCCAAAAGAGCTGGGCTGAAATCTGCGCCGGTTACTTTGTATCCACGTTTTGCCAGAAAGAACACTTGAGAACCAGTGCCACAGGTCATGTCTAATACGGTTTTGACATCATGTTTTTTTAGCAGTTTTTCTATAACAGCATTTTTTGCTTCTGTTTCTTTACTTACATTATGTGCATCGAAATATTCAGGCTTTTGCCGGTATTCAAGCGGAAGACCTAAATTAATTTGTTTCATTACTCTTCTCCGATATTATTCATTATCACTTAACCTCCGGTAGAAGCCACCAGCCTGCATTTTCCATATTGTGAGTGTAGCGACCGAATAAGATAAAGAGTAAGAATCTGGTTATTATAATCACGTTGCCTTGTTATTGTCATAACGGCTAGTTTTTTTATCATTTTGCTCTATATTTCTAAGCTCGGGTGGCATATAATTCTCATCATGTTTGGCTAATAGTTTTGAAGCTTTGAACATTGCCGCATTTAAAGTGAGTACGCCTTCGGCAACAATACCCTGATTTTCGCGAAATAAAGTAGGGAGAATTCCTTCATATTCTATTTGTAAATCTGCTAGGTGGTCTGTGATTGTGAAGAGTATTTTTTTGTCAGACAGTTTGATTATTGAGTCTTTTTTGACCAATCCCCCAACGCGCACTTTTTCAGTTTTTGGTTGGATTTTTGATATTTCTGAAGGTGGATAGAAGAAGACAATATTATCGTTGAGATTGAAAAGTATTATATACACACCAAGCGAGCAAACAGCCAGCATAGAGATAATACCGATTAACCTATTTCTTTTTTTTGCTTGCATGAGGAACTCTATAATCTACAACAATTTTTACCAGGAAAGCAGCAAGCACCGTAAAAGTAAAGCAATATGCAGCTAATAAATAAATGTTCATAAGATTCTCTTTTGTTTATTTACCAGTAGATAAATATTCTAGGGGTTTTGCTTTATCAGTTCAATTGATAATTTTTGTATTTTTCTAACTTCATGATAATACAAGATAAACAGTTTAAATTACTAAACAAGATATTCTATTTTTTCACTTATCTTATTGTTTTGAATATGCTATTTTAGCTTAAACTACCATAATAGATTTACCATAACTCATGCAGCAGGACCAGTTCAGGAAAAAATATGATTATGCAGGTGCAACTCCAGTAATGCAGCAGTTTTTGGATGTAAAGTTTGCTAACATAGAGTGCCTGCTTCTGTTTCGTATGGGAGATTTTTACGAACTATTTTATGAAGATGCCATCACTGCCAGCAGAACACTTGGAATTGCCTTGACTAAGCGTGGCAAGACTGGTGATGCTGAAATTGCGATGTGCGGTGTGCCTCATCATGCGTTGGAAAATTACCTGAATAAGTTGCTGGAAGACGGTTTTAAAGTAGCTATTTGTGATCAGACTGAAACTCCAGAAGAGGCAAAGAAGAGCAGAGGGTATAAAGCGGTTGTCAACAGGTCGGTTACAAGAATCATTACGCCGGGGACAATAATTGAAGAATCATTACTTGAAGCCGGCAAACCGAATTATCTGGTAAGCATAGCGATTGACAAAAAGATAGCTTCTATCGCTGCGGTTGACTTGTCTACCTCAGAGATTTCGGTGATTTCATTACCTGAAGAAGAGATTATCAATGAAATTGCTCGCCTACAACCAAAGGAAATCTTGCTTAGTGATAAGTATAGGTCTAGCGAACTTGCGTCCTTAATTGGAACCCGGCTTGATATGCGCATTTCTTTTCAGGTTGATAGTTTTTATGCTGGCAATAAATGTGAAAAAAACATTCTTGATTTCTATAAAATCAGTGCTTTAGGTGCAATCGGGCAGCTAGAACGTGGGCAAATTTCTGCAGTGGGTAGCATAATTGAATATATTTCACTAACCCAGAAAGAAAAATTACCGAAGTTGCCAAAGCCCAAGATTCTCAATTACCGGAAATTCATGAGCATAGATGCTTCCACGCGTCGTAATTTAGAGATCAATGCATCGCAGGCCGGCGGCATTCGTGGTAGCCTGTTTGCTTGCATTGATCATACTGTCACCAAAGCCGGAAGCAGGTTGCTTTATAATTATCTGTCAGCTCCGCTTATTGACATAGAGGTAATCAATAAGCGCTTAAGCGTTACCAGGTTTTTTTATGATAATATTTCTTTGGTTGAATCAGTTCGCAGATTTTTAAAAAAAACCGGTGATTTGGAGCGTTGTATAACCAGGTTGAATATGGGGCGCAGCACGCCTAAAGATTTATTAAGTATAAAATATACAATAGAAATTGCTGAGCAGATACGTGCTGATTTTGTAACGCAAAAGGGCGTGGATTTACCAAAAAATATCGAGAATATTATCAAGCATTTATTAGGGCAGCACGAGCTATATGAGCTTATTTCTACTGCGATTAGAGAAGATGCCTCTAATTCTATTACTGATGGAAAAATCATTAAGCTTGACCATCATCCTAAAGTCGCAGAGCTATACGGTTTAATTGATAACGGACAGGATGCAATTGAGAAGCTTCGTAATCAGTACCGCACTGAGACGGGGATTGAGACGCTAAAAATCAGCAATAATAATGTGCTGGGGTTGTTTATAGATATTACCGCAAGACATGCAAATAAAGTATCAGGCGAAAAATTTATTCATAGACAAACGACCGCAAATTCAATCCGTTATACTACAAAGGAGTTGCAGGAGCTTGAGAGCAAGATGGTTAATGCGAAGCTGCTTGTGGTGAGTTTGGAACAGGAAATTTATAACAATATTTGCCTGCAAGTAGTTGATAATCAGCATATTCTTCTCTCGTTGGCTAATTCTTTGAGTATGCTTGATGTATATTGCAATTTTGCCGTTATTGCAGATGAGAATGATTATTGTATGCCTGAGTTGTCTGATGATATGCGGTTTGAAATAATAGGCGGCAGGCATCCGGTTGTAGAGGCCGCTCTAAGGAAATCAAATGATAGCTTTGCACATAATGATTGTAATTTATCCATGGATGAACGTGTTTGGCTGATCACTGGTCCGAATATGGCCGGTAAGAGTACATATTTACGGCAAAACGCAATCATAACGATATTGGCGCATATTGGTTCGTATGTGCCTGCACGCAGTGCGCATATCGGAGTGGTTGATAAAATCTTTAGTCGTATTGGAGCGGGTGATGATCTAAATAAAGGGCAATCTACCTTTATGGTTGAGATGCTTGAAACTTCAGCCATATTTGCCCAGAGTTCACATAAATCGCTGATTATACTAGATGAAGTAGGGCGCGGCACTTCCACCTATGACGGTGTGGCTATTGCCTGGTCGGTGCTTGAGCATATACATGATAAAATCAGAGCGCGCTGTTTGTTTGCCACGCACTACCATGAACTGACTTCGATGGAAGATATTTTGCCGGCTTTGGCGAATTATACCATAGCCATAGAGGACAATGATGGCAGCATTTTATTCTTGCATAAAATAATAAAAGGTGCGGCTGATCGTTCATACGGTGTGCATGTGGCGGAACTTGCAGGGCTGCCAAAGCCCGTTATCAAAAGGGCATCAGAATTACTGAAAAAATTTGAAAAAGATTCCGTTAAATCCAACAAACAAATAATGCGATCAGAATCTCATAATATGGGTTTGTTTGAGATGAATGCCGGTAACCTTGAGGGTGAAAAGCACGTTAAGTTATTTGATGAAGTAATTGCTGTTGATCCGGATAAGCTTAGCCCAAAAGAAGCATTGGATGTTTTATATAAATTGAAGGATATGTCTTGACTGCAGAGTTTATTTCTAATAGAAGAGTAGGCAAAAATAATACAATTAAAAGAGTTTTATGACCAAGACCGAGAAAAAACCAGGTAAAACAAAAGATTTAAAGCAAGTTCAGGATCATTATCTAGACTATCCTTATCCCCACAGGAATCCGGAAGATGACAAAACACGTTTACTAAAAATCTATGGTGATTATCTGGGTGAAATAAGTCATTGGCTGTTTGAAGGCAAAGAAGATTTTAAAAAAGGTTTCCGAGTTCTGATCGCTGGTGGAGGAACAGGAGATTCAACTGTCTATTTGGCAGAACAGTTAAAAGATACTGATGCAGAAATAGTCTATCTTGATTTTAGTAAAAACAGCATGAAAATTGCCCAGGAGCGTGCAAAAAACAGAGGGCTTAAAAATATTACCTGGATTAATGACAGTATATTAAATGTCCCAGACCTGAAAATTGGCAAGTTTGATTATATTCAGTGTTCCGGTGTTCTTCACCATTTGGAATCCCCGGATGCCGGCCTTAAAGTCTTATCTGACTCATTGACCGAGAAGGGCGGTATGGGAATTATGGTTTATGCCCAGTATGGAAGAACCGGTGTATACCAGATACAGGAAATAATGCGTATGGTCAATGAAGGCGTCCAATCTCGCCAGGAAGAAGTAAAAAATGGCTGGGAGGTGATTAATGCCCTGCCCCAAACTAACTGGTATAGTCGTGGGAAAGACTTGCTTGCTGATCATGTGAATCATGGTGACGTTGGTATGTATGATATGTTCCTGCACAAGCAGGATAGAGCGTACACTATTCCTGAGATTTATGAATTCGTTGAGAAAGCCGGTTTAAATTTTGTTGAGTTTAATTCGGCGCATAGTCGGGTAATACTTAATATTGGTAACTATATTAAGAATCCAGAATTGCTTAAGCGCTTAAAGAAAATGGATAAAGTTAAGCAGCAGGCAATTTGTGAGATTATGTCTGGTGCAATTATCAAGCATAGTTTTTATGTGTCAAAGAAGAAAAAGCCTATTGCCAAACTCACAGATTTGGATAATGTTCCTTATATTTATACGATTAATAATGTTCCTAAACAGATTTCAGATTATTTACAGGTAAACCAAAATTTAATTGGTGGCCAAATGCAATTTTCATGGAAGTCTGACCTTCTTGGTGATGCGACCCTGAATATTCCGGTTTCCCAGTATACTGAGCATCTATTTCGGAATATGATCGATGGTACAAAAAGCTTTAAGGAAATCTTCAAAGGTATTGAGAAAGATATGGGCAAAAAGATCAAGGATGGTGATCTGGCATCTGAAGTCAATAGAGTTTTCCCAGCTCTGGAAGAAGCTGGTGCTTTATTGCTTCGCAATAAAAAAATTGATATTCCACCGATGATGGAAACAAAGTAACAGTTAGTTATTTGCTCTTGGCAGCCTGGAAGTTTTGAATGTATTGTATATATCGATTAAAGCCGTCGTCATTGTAGACTTTTTTAACAAAAGCCGTCACCCGCGAACCCTTTAGGGTGCGGCAATCCATTAGATGCTTTAGTACTTTGAGACGGTAAATGGATTGCCACGCCCTAAAGGGCCTCGCGAGTGGTGGAACTGCTAACCTGGAATTACCACAGCCCTTTGTGCCTCGCAGGTGGCGAAACCTTGGCGTATCCTTTAGCTTGCTAGACGACGAAGAATTTTGTAAAAAGAATCTGTAGTGATAATAATAGAAGAACTTACAAAAATACCGTCATTGCGAGTGTAAGCGAAGCAATCCATTGAACGTTTTAATATTTTACAGACAGTAAATGGATTGCCGCGGCCTAAAAGGCCTCGCAGGTGACAAAGAATCTTGAAAAAAACTGTTAATGCATTATGTAATCTTTACAGTTTTAATTATTGATATAAATTTATGCGAGGTTTAAATTTGAGTAAATCCAGTTGTGGTAAATATTGGCTTCCTAAGGTTTATGATGAGAGTTTTATAGCGGAGTTGTCCAGAGCTTTGAGAATAAGTGATTTTTTAGCACGCATTATTTCTACTCGCATAAATTCTATCGGTGAGGCAGAGCGATTCCTTAATCCTAAAATCAAATCACAGCTTCCTGATCCGTTGCATTTGCGTGACATGGATAAGGCAGTTATGCGTACCATACAGGCGATTAATTCTGCTGAAAAAATATGTATTTTTGCGGATTATGATGTTGATGGAGCAACTTCTTCTGCGCTGCTTGCAAATATATTTCGTCAGATTAATGTTGATGCTGAGATATATGTTCCAGACCGCATCACAGAAGGTTATGGCCCAACTGCGCATGCCATGCGGAAGATTCATAAAAGTGGAGTATCACTTGTAATTACGGTTGATTGTGGTTCAGTAGCATTTGAAGCACTTGATGCAGCAGCTGAGCTTGGAATGGATGTGATAGTTATAGATCATCATATTAGTTTGGATCAATTACCCAAAGCTGTTGCAGTTATTAATCCAAACCGTTTGGACGAAACCAGTGAGTGTAAGAATTTAGCAGCAGTTGGAGTGTCGTTTTTATTTGCTGTTGCTTTGATTTCGCATCTTAAAAAGGCCGGTTATTTTCAGGAAAAGAATATTCCACCGCCAAATTTGATTGAGCAGCTGGATATTGTTGCACTTGGCACGGTTTGTGACGTAATGTCGCTCACCGGGCTTAATAGAGCCTTTGTTGCGCAAGGTCTTAAAGTAGCAAAAGCCAGGAGTAACATTGGTTATAAGACATTATGCGATGTAGCAAATATCCAGGAAGCCATTAATTGTTATCATCTTGGTTTTGTGTTAGGTCCCAGAATAAATGCAGGTGGCAGGGTCGGAAAATCTTCACTGGGAGCAAATCTACTTTCCACTACATCAATTATTGAGGCAAATAACATAGCACAAGAGCTTGATAGACATAATGAAGAACGCAAAGTGATAGAGCAGGTTATGCTTGAAGAGGCTTTTGAAATAGCCGAATTACAAAAGGAGGATGACATGTTGTTTATAGTTGGCTCAGGCTGGCATCCGGGAGTTATCGGTATTGTCGCCGGACGTTTAAAAGAAAAATATAATAAACCGGTTGCAGTTATAGCAATGAATGATGGAATTGGTAAGGCTTCCTGCCGTTCAATTAAGGGGGTAGATTTTGGTTGTAAAGTTATTGAAGCTAAGGGACAAGATTTATTAATTGCCGGAGGTGGTCATTCTATGGCTGCCGGTTTTACTGTAGAGGAGGTAAAATTAAATGAGTTGCAAAAATTTTTGAATAAGGAATTTAAGAAGGACTTAGCAGATTCCAGTGCACATCTTCAGGAATATTATGATGTTGATCTGACCAGTTCTGCAGCAACATTAGAGCTTTTATCCGAGATAGAACATCTTGAGCCGTTTGGAGTTGGAAACCCTGCTCCAGTATTTCGTTTTTCAGATGTGTATGTATTGAAGGCTGATATTGTTGGATCAAAGCATATCAGAGTTATGTTTGCTCCAAGTCGGGAAGCTTATGGATCAAAACCGTTAATGTCAATCGCATTTAACGTTGTTGGCACAGAGCTTGGTGATAAATTGCTATCGCCCAAATCACATACTATGTCGATTTTTGGTAAGTTGAAGGTAAATAAGTGGCAGGATAGGGAAACTGTACAACTGCAATTAAGTGATCTGTTGATTGAATAAGAAAACCGCACTAAAATATGAATTGGATTTTCCATAAATACCGGAAATTCAGCTAAATAATGATTTTAAAAAATTAATTTATTTCAACTTTATATAAAAAATTACTAAATTTAATTAAATCTTTTTGAAGATATCGTTTTAGTAAAACCCATTATTTCTATAGTAAATAACCCCTATACGAGTAGTTAGTAATACTGATAAAAGTATTCTCTAAGGAGTACCTAGGTAGTTACGTACGTAATTATCACGTATTAATTTTTTATTAAGATTTAGCTATAAATTCGCCATAGCAAATAAAATATTTAAGTGGAGGCGTTTATGTGATTTTAGAAAAACTTTAATTCAAGAATAATAACTATAATAATTTAATATAAATAAAGAGAAAAAACTATGACTAAAGAAGAAAATAATCCAGCTACAGTTGCAGATAATGCAAATATTCCTTCAATTGAAATTCAACCTGGTAGTTTGGTATCATTTAAACAAGGTATTACAGGATCAGTAGATATAGTTGTTCCCGGTGGTAATGTAATGCATGTGACGGAGATGGGATATATAGATCCTTGCGATATTAGTGTAATTGGAGATCAGATTTCTATTACAATGATAGAAGCAGAGTAATAGAGTTATCTCGAAAACACAATCTTATGGACAAATTCATACATCAGTTTGCATAGAGGAAAACTTTGTGCAAGCTGATGGTGAGCTATTATATTGATAATAGCAGTAATAACCTAACATAAATGGAAATATATATGGCAGGCAAAAAGAAAAAAGGAAATAAAAAAAAGATGCATAAAAAATATCAAAAAGATATACATAAGAATGCAATAAAGACAGCTATAGATGAAAATAATAGTGAAACAGCTGCAGATGAAGATAACCGACCAGCATTTACCGTTACTATAAATGATAGTGCCAAGTTAACAATGACTGGTTGTTCTACACTATTACAAAGTGCAACTATTAAAAATAGTGATGGTGTAGTAATAAGTCACGGATTAGATGTGTACGATTCTTGTGTGCAAGTGGTTGGAGATGAGTTGGTCGTTACGCCAATAGAATAGGTGTAGATATCACAAGTTAAATCAAAAAAAGCTTAAATTTCTGAACACGCCCATCATCAGTTTGCATAGAGGAAAACTTTGTGCAAGCTGATGATGACAGTTGTTATATTAAATTTTTTGGCAGCTATTTACTATCACGCAAATCTTCCTGATCTTCTATCGTAATCATCACTTCACCGACCTCATCAGACATTTCTGCCAGTGCGCCATCCGGTGCAAAATACTCAACGATCCTATCAGCAAATGATAACAAAGTTGCCATCGATACTGCAAGTATACATAAAAATAAAGTCAATCTAACCTCCATTTTTTAACAGTTTAGTTAGTACATTTCAGCTCTACTAAATATCATTCTACACCTTACATAGTTAATAAATAGTAAAAAAATTTGCCATAGTTAAGTGTTAACAAAAATAAGTAAGCATAATTGACCTAAAGTTTGCATGAGTGTATAAGTACACAAGTTAAATTCAATAAAATTTATTATATGACATCAAAAACTATAGTTAGTAATAAACTAGTTTTTACAGGGTCTTTTGGAGACGATCTTGTAGCCAGGCTTGACTCGCCTAAATCTCCGGATGCGTATGTATTATTTGCGCATTATTTTACAGGCAACAAGGATATTAGTGCTTTGAGCAGGATTGCAAGAGCCCTCAATGAAGCAAATATTGCTTTATTTCGCTTTGATTATACAGGCCTTGGTGCAAGTGGCGGTGATTTTGCAAACACAAATTTTTCTTCCAATGTTAAGGATTTAATTGCAGCAGCAAGTTTTATGCGAGAGCATTATGAAGCACCGCAGATTATTGTTGGTCATAGCCTTGGTGGCACGGCTTCTATTGCAGCTGCTTCTGAAATTCCGGAAGTAAAAGCTGTAGCGACGATTGGATCGCCATGTGACACTGCGCATGTGCGACATAATTTTGCCAATCACATTGATGAAATCAATGAAAAAGGTGAAGCAGAGGTACTTTTGGGTGGTAAGAAATTCAATATCAAAAAGCAATTTCTTGACGATATTTGTAATCAGGATATGCCTGGGAAAATTAAAAATTTGAAAAAAGCATTGCTTGTTATGCATTCGCCGGTTGATGCAATAGTGGATATTGAAAATGCACAGAGAATTTATAAGCTTGCAAGACACCCCAAGAGTTTTATTTCTCTGGATAATGCGGATCATTTGTTGATGAAAAGCCCAGCTGACAGTAAATATGTTGCTGCGGTTTTGGCAGCATGGGCTAGTAGGTATTTGAACAGGTGAAAAATCCTGGATAATAGCATCATCATTTCGGAGAAATATCGTCAAAAAAACTATTATGGCGAATTGCCGTTTATGCAGCGTGGTTATCACTCAAAACTGAAAGGGGTATTTTTAAGCTTCCTTTTCAATAATATATTTACCGGTAAGCATACGATCTAACGCGAGTTTAGCTTTTTTAGCAATTTCTGGATCCAAATTTATTTCAGGCGAGCCATTAGCCATACACAAATATACTTTTTCCAGAGAATTAAGACGCATATAAGGGCATTGACTACAAGAAGTACATCCACCATCTAAAGATGGCACATCGTAAAATTTGCTTTCTGGTGAGATTTTATGCATTTGATGAATAATTCCAGGTTCAGTTAGAACAATAAATTCCAGTCCGTTATTCTCCCGCACGTAGTTTATTAGAGAAGAAGTAGAACCAATATGATTTGCATATTCGAGTAAAGCAGTAGGGCATTCAGGGTGAGCAATTATCTTGGCTTCCGGATGATTGGTTTTTATACGGATTAATTCACGTTCGGAGAAATTTTCATGCACCACGCAGGTTCCATTCCATAGAACCATTGGACGTCCGGTTTTACGAATTAAATAATTCCCTAAATGCTTGTCGGGTGCAAATAATATTTCCTTATCTTTTGGAATTGAGTTAATGATTTGCTCTGCACTTGAGGAGGTAACTATGATGTCCGACAAGGCTTTCACCTCAGCTGAGCAATTTATGTATGTCACAGCAATATGATCTGGGTGCTTTTCCCGGAATTGCTTAAATTGTTCTGGCCGGCAAGACTCTTCCAAAGAACAACCGGCATTTAAATCCGGTAACAAAACTTTCTTGGTCGGATTCAAAATAGAAGCGGCTTCCGCCATGAATTTTACTCCGCAGAAGATGATGGTATCAGCGTCAGTGCCTGCTGCTTTTTTTGATAGTTCCAGAGAATCACCAATGAAATCTGCTATATCTTGTATTTCGGAGTCTTGATAGAAATGCGCCAGAATGACTGCGTTCATTTGCTTTTTTAAGCGAGTAATTTCTGCGTCTAAATCAAGATAAGGGTCTATATCAAGTTCTGTTAGTTGTGGTGTCATCAATATTTAGAGAGAATAACATTAAAGTTAAGTTCTATTGTCGTGCTTTCCACTTTCGAATATAACAGAATTTCTAGCATAAATCATTGGTTTGGTCAATCGCGAAGATAGTTTGCTTTTTATATAAACTAATTTATATCATAAATATTATTCACCAGCACCATTATTTGCACCTATAAGCTCCGTACAAAGCATTTCAAGTGCGTCGTGAGATTGCTCTAAGTCTTTAACGGGTACTTCAGAAAGCTCAGATGCCAGGTTCA
This sequence comes from uncultured Rickettsiaceae bacterium, assembly GCA_905479865.1. Classification (GTDB taxonomy): domain Bacteria; phylum Pseudomonadota; class Alphaproteobacteria; order Rickettsiales; family Rickettsiaceae; genus Megaera_A. The sequence goes on from CAJQOD010000040.1 coordinate 16,643, forward strand.
TAATAGCTGGATTCTCTTTTACTTCTTGCCGTGCTGTAAGCAAAGCTTTAGCATGTTCAGGGTTCTCTTGAAGAAATTTTTCCAACCCTCCATCTTCTACAATTTTTTCAGCTAAACTAGTACAGAATAGAAGAAGTTCTTTCTCTGCGACAGTCTTAGATTCCTCCTCTCTAATAGCTTCCTTAGGCATAGTTGCCCCCTTAATCAATCAACATTACTCAATTCTAGCTTGAACGAGCTAGTTTGTAAAGTGATAGGAAATGAAACTCTGTTAACCAGCACTTGGCTCTGACGTTTTCTTTTTGGAAGATTCTTTACTGTCCATATTAGCATATACATCGTCCCAGGTACCGGTCGTTGCAGCTTTAGTATATTCAGTGACTCTGTTTTCAAAGAAATTCGTATGTTCAACGCCGTTTAGCATTTCATCTATCCATGGAAGCGGGTTGTCGTCTACCAGGTAGATTTCTTTCAGGCCAAGCTGCATCAATCTGCGGTCTGCGATATATCTGATATATTGACGTACCTCGCGGGCAGTCAGGCCTTCAATACCACCGACTTCAAACGCAAGCTCAATGAATGCATCTTCAAAATGCACGATAGTCGCACATGCTTCATACAGGCGGCTTCTCAGGTTTTCGTTCCATACTTCAGGATTTTCCTGTACAAATGTTTTGAATAAAGTAATGATTGAATTGGTATGTAGTGTTTCATCACGCACTGACCAGGTCACAATCTGTCCCATGCCTTTCATCTTGTTGAACCTTGGGAAATTTAGCAGAATTGCAAATGAAGCAAAGAGCTGTAGCCCTTCAGTAAAGGCACCAAATACTGCCAGGGTAGTAGCTATATCTTCTTTGGTTCCAACACCAAATTTTTGCATATAATCATATTTATCCTTCATTTCCTTATATTTCATAAATGCTTGGTACTCGCTCTCATCCATACCGATTGTATCAAGAAGATGCGAATAAGCGGCAATATGTATCGTTTCCATGTTAGAAAAGGCAGACAACATCATTTGTACTTCAGTTGGCTGAAATACTTGTGAGTAATGTTTCATATAGCAATTATTGACTTCAATATCAGCTTGGGTGAAGAAGCGGAAAATCTGGGTAAGCAGATGCTTCTCGCCGGCAGACAAATTATATTTCCAGTCTTTTACATCATCAGCAAGTGGTACTTCTTCCGGAAGCCAGTGAATTTTTTGTTGTATATGCCAGGCTTCATAGGCCCATGGGTATGAGAATGGTTTATATATTGGCTTTGCATCTAGTAATGACATTATATTTTTCTCCTAATATTTATTGACAAGACAAGCACTCGTCGTAGTTATTTTCAGTTCCTTTTGCTTCAGTTGCCGGAACACCGGGCTTTGTTTTATTATTGTTTTCAAGATCAATCATTTCTTGCGCTTGCGTTACCGTATGTGAAACCTTGTCTGCTCTTTGAATCGAAGTTGAGCGTGCGTAGTATGCGCTTTTTATTCCTTTTTTCCAAGCTTTGAAGTGGATGTCATGCAAATATTGTTTGCTAACATTTCCAGGCATAAATATATTCAATGATTGAGATTGCGAAATATGAGGTGTACGATCTGCTGCAAGCTCGATGATCCAGTTCTGATCAATTTCATACGCAGTTTTAAATACCTCTTTTTCATGGTCTGTCAGGAAAGTTAGATGCTGTACCGAACCTTCATGCGTTGAGATTGAAGACCATACCTGATCATCGTTAAAACCTTTTTCTTTCAGTAGTTTCATTAAGTTCTTATTCTTCACAGTGAATGATCCTGTCAGCGTTTTTTGAGTAAAGCTATTAGCTGCATACGGCTCAATACCAGGCGAAGAGTTTCCACAAATGATCGATATTGAGGCAGTCGGAGCAATGGATGTCTTGTTACTGAACCTTTCTTTTATGCCTACTTCTTCTGCGTCAGGGCAAGCTCCACGCTCTTTGGCAAGTAGCATGGAAGCTTTGTTGGCTTCTTCTTCAATATGTTCGAATATTTTTTTGTTCCATACTTTGGCCATCACCGATTCCATCGGTACATTCTGAGCTTGCAGGAAAGAGTGTAAGCCCATGACACCAAGACCGATGCTGCGTTCCCTTGATGCAGAGTAGACAGCGCGTGACATGGTGTCCGGTGCTGTCTGAATAAAATCTTCAAGAACATTATCCAAAAAGCGCATTATGTTTGTAATGAAATCCGGATCATCTTTCCATTGTTGATAGTTTTCAAGATTCAAAGAAGATAAGCAACACACGGCTGTCCGCTCGTTTCCTAGGTGATCCAGGCCGGTTGGTAAGGTGATTTCAGCACAGAGGTTTGAAGTTTTTACTTTTAGGCCAAGCTTTTTGTGATGCTCTGGTATGTGTTTATTTACAGTATCGACGAATAACAAATAAGGCTCACCGGTTTCAATTCTGGCTGTTAGCACCTTGCTCCAGAGTTCACGTGCATTGACGGTACTTACTACTTTTTTAGTCAGCGGGCTTATTAGTTTCCAATCTTTATTTTTTTCAACAGCTTCCATAAACGCATCTGATATTGCCAGACCGTGATGAATATTTAAAGCTCTTCTGTTCACATCTCCACCTGTTGGACGGCGTAGATCAATAAATTCCTCAATTTCCGGATGATCAATCGGCAAATATACTGCAGAGCTGCCACGGCGCAGAGAGCCTTGGGAAATAGCCAGAGTCATTGAATCTTGTACTTTTAAGAATGGTATAATACCTGAGGTTTTACCATTACCGCGTACTGTTTCATTAATTGATCGTACATTACCCCAGTAGCTACCGATACCACCGCCTCTTGATGCTAACCAGATATTTTCGTTCCATAGTTTTACAATACCTTCCAGGCTATCACTGGTTTCATTCAAAAAACAGGAGATAGGTAGTCCTCGGTCAGTACCGCCGTTACTTAAGATAGGGGTAGCTGGCATGAACCATAATTTACTCATGTAATCATATATCAGATCCGCATGTTTCTGGTTGTCAGCGTAATGAGATGCAACTCTTGCAAATAAATCCTGATAATCTTCGCCCTCAAGCAAATACCTGTCCTTTAGTACGGCTTTGCCAAAGTCGGTCAGTAATTTGTCTCGGCTTCGGTCAATTTTTATTTCGAATTTAGTTTTTTTAGAGCGACTCATTGAATAATTCCTCGGTAATTTTTAATTAAGTGAATTTTACTGTAAAGCTTGTTTATCAATGATAGTCCTGGAAGTCTGTAGCTTCAACAATAAATTTCTACATATAGTATCTTTTTTTGCTTGACGCACTATATATAGGATATTAATCATATTTTATGTGCTTTAAAAAGAACAAAAATAGCTACGTAAATGGGGTTGGAAAGAGGGTGATTTTTTTGTGACTACATAGATATAGTGTGGGTAGAAAATATGATTGGTATTATTTCTCCAATTCCTCGTTTATATACTCTATCAAACCTTTAATATCAAGCAGTCGTTTTGGGCGTGTGAGAGGATCATAACGTTGCAGGCAATCAAGCAAGGCCAGCAAGTTTAGCAAATGCGTTGTCCTGCGCCAATGTTTGTGTAGAACTACACCTGATTCTGCAAGGCCGCATAAAAACTGTTCTTCGTAAGAATCAGGTAGTTGATACGAGTAGCGCAGCATGTTAGCAACATCCTGCAATAACGAACCTGAATGTGCAAATTCCCAATCAAGAATTGCAGATATTTGCCACTTGCCGGAAACTTTCTGTACCAAAATATTGGCAGGATCATAGTCGCCATGAGTGAGCGTAGCATCGATTTTGTCAGGAAAATAGCCGGCATTATTTATAATGTTTTTAAAAATGCGGATACGATCCTTATCATTAAATGTAGCTGTGATCCATTGATTTTCCATACATTGCCTGGCAAATAATAGATAATCATAGCTTGGAGGGAAAAGCGTGATGCTTAGATTTTTGTCAAACTCTCCTTGTTTATCAAACGTAAATTTTTGCATTTTAGCAAGTATTTTGCCCGCTGCGAAAAGTACGTTCCCTATATCTTCTCCGCTGTTGTCAAGCAGCAAATCACGCAAGGTGATGCCATCAACAAATTGCATTATAGAGTATGTGTATTCCTCCAGGTTGCCGATATATATTATTTGTGCCACAGGGATATCCTTATGTATAAGCTCTGCAAGTTTTTTTTCCTTAAACGCAGCTTCTTTATCACGTAGATATATTCGTAAGATTAAAGGTGTGAAATTATCATGAAAGGTAAGTTTTATGTTTAAGTTGGCACATCCGCCGGAGATGATTTGATATGAAGACAGGTTCTGTTTGCGCAGTGCCTTGCTTGCCATCATTTTAACAATATTATCATCTATGGAGGTAACATCATCTGCTTTTTCCCAATCAGTTTTTAGAACCATGATTTATGCTATTTTCATCACAAATTTAATTATCGATGATAATAGCATTACACAGCCCAGGCCGCCTAACCATAAGCTAATAAACCATAGCCACTGTTTCTGTTTTTTAGTACATGCTTTCATGGCTGCTCTTGCCTCTAAATACATAATAACTATAAGCTGTGTAGGCCAGGATGACTGGCAGGAAAATAACAATGCCAATCAGTAATAAGGATTGTGATGTAGGCGCTGCTGCTGCCTCCCAGATAGTGAATTTGAACGGTACTATCCAGGGGTAGATGCTGATACCAAGCCCCAAATAACCAAGAAGGAATAGGATGATTGTGGTGAAAAATGGTCTGATCTCATGCGAGGAATTCAAATCACGCCATAGCAGAATGAATCCTGCGCCGGTAAGTATAGGAATTGGCAGTAAGTAGAAGAATGTCGGAGGAGTAAACCATAAATCTGTAATACGCTGCTCAACAAATGGCATGGAGATGCTAACAACAATCATGGAAAGGCATACATAAGGCAGTACATAAGAAGCAACAGAGCGAGCCCATTTTTGGGTTAAGTTATCTGTTTTCATTATCAGCCATGTTGCGCCCAGAAGAGCATATCCAAAGATCATGGATAAACCGGCAACAATACTAAAACCGTTTGCCCAATCCAGTGCTCCACCGGCAAAGTTGCGGCCTTCTACATCTATACCCTGTACAAAATTTCCCAGGATTACGCCTTGCATAAAGGTAGCCAATAGCGACCCGGCATGAAATGATACTTCCCATATTTTGCGTTGACCTTCAGGAGCTTTAAAGCGGAATTCAAAAGCAACACCACGGAATATCAACCCAAGTAGCATGAGAATGATCGGGAGATATAACGCAGGCATTAAAATTGAATATGCGACGGGGAATGCGGCAAATAAACCGCCACCGCCAAGTACTAGCCAGGTTTCATTGCCATCCCAGAAAGGTGCAATGGAATTCATAATGCGGCTTCGGCAATCATCTGATGGTGCAAAGGGGAAAATAATTCCACAACCGAGGTCAAATCCATCAAGAAGTACATAAAGTAAGACGGCAGCAGCGATTAATCCTCCCCAGACAAATGGTAAATCTATCCATGCAGAAAAATCCAGCATCTTATACCTCGTCTATTTTGTTATCAGCCTTAGGACCTTTGCCTATTAATTTTAGTATGTAGTAACTTCCCGCACCAAAAATAAAAATATAAGTGATGATAAATGCCAGCAAGGTAATGGCAATTTGTTCGCTAATTACAGGGGATACCCCATCAGCAGTACGAATCACTCCATAAGCTATGTAAGGTTGACGCCCGACTTCAGTTACAAACCATCCCGCAAGAATTGCGATAAATCCGCTGGGAGTCATGGCCATGCACCAATATTGGAACCAGAGTGTGCTATAGAGTTGTTTGCGGAAATATAAAAATATTGCAAATATGCCAGTGAGAATCATTGCAAAGCCAATAGCTACCATCACCCGAAATGACCAGAATACGATGGCAACAGGCGGCTGATCTTCCGGCTTCCAGTCTTTTAGCCCTTGAACTGTTCCATTAGGGTCATGGGTTAGGATAATACTTGCAAGTTTCGGTATTATTACTTCATAATGGTTAGTCTGATTTTTTTGGTCAGGAATGG
>CAJQOD010000041.1 GCA_905479865.1 uncultured Rickettsiaceae bacterium
CAGGTTGTTAAAACAAAATATGATAAGTTTCCTTTTCAAATATCATTTAATTTAGAATTGGCAAGTAAGCAACTTAAGGAAATGATGTTTATGACTAATAGTAAGCAAGATTTTGAAGATATGAAAAGCTGTTTCCATAAACTGTCATTTTACAAAAGAGCTAATTCATGATTAATCACATTATAAGGCTTAGACATAAATTATAAATTCCACCACAAAGTCATTACGTATAAAACAGCTACCAAAAAAGCAATAGCAGTCACTATTGAAAAAATCTGCACAATCAGCAACATAACCAGCCTATATGCACGGCATGTGACATAATCCTCTATCACCACCTGTATACCGAGCGCCGCATGATAAAAACCTGTTAGAGTGAATATCGAAAGCATAATTACATTGTATGGATTCTTAATTACCTCAATCATTCCACCACGCTCCAGGCCACTCAATTCCCATGAGAAGACAAATAGCCAAATAGTTGAGAAAACAAGGATTATAGCTGTAAAGCGCTGATGCCACCAATGCCTGGAACCAGATGCAGCTGAACCAAGATTTTTTGCTATTGACAGGTCTGATCTAAATTTATTTTTCATAAAACATACCTCACATGCATAGCCAGTAAATTGCTGTTAAGACCAATGAACAAAAAACAGCCAGCCAACCGGAATAATTAACTGCGCAAATTGAAAACCCCCGGCCTGTATCCCATATAAGGTGACGCAAACCAGTGCAAAGATGGTAAAAAAATCCGTAACTCGCAATTAGTAAAAAGCCTTTTACTAAATCATTATCCAACATATCTATGTAGCATGGCTCGAACTTGCTAAAAACCCATAATATAAACCACCAACAGAAAGCCGATAGAACAAAAAATAAACCAATGCCACTTGCGCGGTGTCCAATGGATAACATTGAACTGATTTGAGGCTTATATATACTCAGATGCGGAGAAATTGGACGCGATTTTTTGATATCATCTGTATTCCTGGACATAAAGATTATATTTATCTTACAAATTGTTCACCTTAGAGATTCTATAAACAATAATTGACATTTACAAGAATATCATTAACAGATAGGCAAAAATAATAGGCAAAATGTTATAAATCGTACAATTATTGTTTGCTAGCTACTAAACAATATGGACAAATACTGAGAAAATTCCTTACCTCACACAAGACATGTAAATAATTCTTGCAATCACCGGGTGAGTATTCTACTAATATTTAACGTGATTTCGTTAACTAATAAGTTAAAAATTTATGTCTTTTGATATTGCTATTGTTGTCGGGTTTTTGATCCTGACTCTTGTTGTCGGACTTGGCCACGGTCAGAAAGTAAAAAATATCAAAGATTATGCACTTGGTGGGAGAAACTTCTCTACCGGAGCATTAGTTGCCACCATAGTTGCTACTTGGGCAAGTGGAAGTGGTTTCTTCATTACTATGTCAAAAACCTATTCTGATGGATTATATTTTATGTTTGGATCAATAGGTCTAGGTGCATCTTTTCTCATCATGTCATTTATATTAATACCAAGGATGGGGGAGTTTTTGGGTAAAACTTCTATAGCAGAAGCTATGGGCGATTTATATGGTCAGAAGATACGAGTTATCACGGCTATTGCAGGAACAATTGGATCAGCAGGTGGTATAGCAGTACAGTTTAAGGTCTTCGGCAATATGTTTGCATATTTTTTACATTTACCCAGCTATATTGCTATCATTGCTGCTGGCGGAATAGCAACAATATATTCTGCATTTGGTGGGATCAGAGCTGTTACTTTTACTGATATATTACAGTTCTTTGCATTTGGAGTCATAATACCTCTCGTTGGTTTTATTATCTGGAATCAATTTTATAATGATGGCTATACATTAGCACAAGCCGCATCTGATCCTAACTTTAATTTAAGTGTCTTATTTGATAGAGCTAATCCTAAATTATTGGGAATTGTTGTAATATTTATTTATTTAGCTATCCCGACATTCTCAGCTCCAGCTTTTCAAAGGGTTGCCATTGGTAATAATCTTACCCAAGTAAAAAAAGCATTCCTCATTGCCGGCATATTCTTAATGCTCATACAAATTGTGACTGCCTGGATTCCTTTTTTAGTACACAGCATGAATCCTTCTCTTGAAAAGGGTCAACTACTTGGCTATATAGTTGACACTTATAGTTATCAGGGTCTCAAGGGTTTTATAATAGTTGCAATTATTGCTTTTGCTATGTCAACTGCAGATTCCAGAATTAACGCATCTTCCGTATTATTTACTAATGATATTTGTAAAGTATTCACCGAAAAACTAAAAAATGAAATATTTATATCAAGATTATTTGCCTTTATATTAGGCTCAGGCGCAATCGCACTTTCGCTATTTGAAACGGATCTGCTTGGGATTGTTGTATTAGCTAATAGTTTTTATTACCCAATCGTTACTCCGCCATTTCTTTTGACAATTTTTGGTTTTCGTAGCAGTACAAAATCAGTGCTAATAGGTATGGCTGCAGGTCTTGCTGTCACCATCACCTGGCAAGTATTACCTATAGAATTTGCTAGCGTATCAGCAAGCATGGTGGGTGTTTTGTTAGCAATGCTTTGCAATACTGTTTTTCTTATAGGAAGTCATTATCTTCTGAAGCAATCTGGCGGTTGGGTAGGCATTAAGGGTAGAACATATCTAGATCAACAAAAAATAGAACGCAGACAAAAAAGAATGGAATTCCTACACTTAATCAGTAATTTTAATATCAATGAATGTTTAAGAAAATTTGCTCCGAAGAATGAACTCACTTATACGATGCTAGGTATATATTTTATTCTTTGTACCTTTACTACCATGTATTCCACGCATGTTGGTTTGTTAAAAGAACATGGCAGAGTTCTAATGGTCATTTATCAAATTATGATGGTAACAGGAACATTAATAGCTATGTATCCAATTTGGCCACTGAGTGTAAAGCAGGAGATTAAAGAAACAATAATTCGTATATGGTGGCCTGTAGCAGTATTTTATATGTTAATCTTTTTGGGCTGTTTCTTTGTCCTGGTAAGTGAATTCGATATGCTACAAGTTGCAGTGTTTATAATCAATTTAATGCTAGCTGCAATGTTACTGGGTTGGCACTCAGCTATAATGATAATTCCTGTGGGTTTTTATTCCGGTATTAAATTTTACCAATATTACTTTGGAGAATATAATTTTAACGTTAGTTTCGGTTCACCAGAATTTATATTAGTATATGTTGTGATGCTTGTTGGTACGACTATAGTCATCTTTTTCAAACCCAAGCAAGAATATCTGGAAGCCACTGAACAAAAGGTCGATACTTTGGAAACAGAAGTTACCCATTTGGGCTATGAAGTAACAAACCTAAATGAAAATGTAGCCCATTACAGTGAGCGTATTAGCGATCAGGAAAAGGAAATCCATCGTCTCGGGTCAACGGCTCAGAAAATTCTAAATAACGTTAATCACGAACTGCGCCTGCCGATAGGTAATGTAGTGAACTTTGCCGAGATGCTCAATGAAGGCCTGGAAAAATATAGTAAAGACCAGCTGAAAGATCTTTCTGATGAAGTTTTAAAAAACTCAACCCGTCTGTCGAGCATGATTCTGAATATGCTTGATCTAGCTACCTTAAGTGCCAGAACGATCAAATTACAGAAGAAAACATTAAATCTTGGTTTATTGGTGGAAGAACGTGTTAAAACCTGTCGTAACACCTATCTGCAAAAGAAGAAAATAGATTTTGAATTATCGATAGCACAGAATCTGCTTATCGATGTTGACCCGAACTATATTCGCCAGACAGTTGATAACCTGGTAATTAACGCCATTACTTTCAGTGAGAAAGGCGTTATTAAAATCAGCGTAACGAAACAGCAGAATGTTGCAGTTTTTGTTATTACCAACGAAGGTGAGCCAATACCGCATACAGAACTTTATGATATCTTCACAGCCTTTAGAATGGCATCCAACACTGAATCACAGGCTGAAGGACGTGGAGTAGGACTTGCCTTATGCAAGGCAGCCATTGAAGCACATGGCGGTATGATCAAGGCCGAGAATACGGGCAAAGGTGCAAAATTCCGCTTTGTGCTGCCTTTGTAGGAGGAATAAGCTTGCTTGATATTTAGCTGAATATTGGTCATAAGCATCCGGTAAAGACATTATAGCAATCGGTGAATAGTTTATATCCCTTACCAAACCCTTAACCGTATTCTGCAAATACTCGGTTTTTAATGCAATACTCACCCACACAACTCAAAAAGAACTATTAATCTAATATTATAGCAACAACTCAATTCTTACTCACTACTATCACCCCCCTTTTAATTTTCCACCAGTTTTGGATTTGGGTGTTTGATTCTGTGTACTAACCTGACCCATACTTTCTTTTTTCTCTACCTTTTCGGCTGTTTTTCCTGGTTTATTTGGCCCTGCCTGCGTGTCAGCTTTCTTAACTTTACTATAATCTATATTACCACTGCCTGCGCCCGGTCTATGACTGATTTTTTGATCAATGAACTTCTCCTTGCCAAATTTTCCAATGCTTTTTGCTGCACCTGTCACAGGGCTTGCCAATTTACCCATATCGCTAGTAATATCCTTAATAAGGTTCATGTTTTTCTGCAACTTACCATCCTGACGTGCTGCAAACACATTAGTTAAATATTGAACAATCAATGTCACATAGTCAACTAGCCCCTGAGCTAGCTTACATAAAGCAAAAAATAGAAGTGATGATGTTGCTATCATTGTAAAAGTGCCTGGTTTCAGGAAAAAATCTTCGATTGTATTAATGACGGCTACTTGTGGAACATAAAAAGGTATTCCCGGTAAAAACGGTAGCGTGAATGAGAAGCTAATTGGGATACCCATATGATTTAAATCAAGACCAACTTTAATTGGAATAAGAATATCCCAACAGGACTCCACAACTGTCTGCGCAATCTGGTCACTCATAATTTGGTCAATCAATAAAAAGAAAATCAATAATATTGTTGGCTGCATCATGTAACTAAACATGGTAGATATCCAATTATCGAACATACTCTTAGTACGTTCGAAAAGTATTAGAATAATGAAAAGTGGAGCAAGAGAAATCATCACTGCCAATCCCAAAAAGGCCAAACAATAGCTTACTATTACCTCGAGCACAGCTCTAAAATATATCAAAATTGAATATATAGTCATTATGGCAAAAAATGTAAGGCCGGTATGAATCTGCAAAAGCTGTATGAACAGCAATCCCCAAATTGTAGAATTAGTATATTTATCAAAAATAGGATCAACAAAACCAAAAATATTATCTGTTCGACTAGTTACTCCCACTACTACAGTCATAAGGTAATCCGTGCCATCAACAAATACATTGAATAAATTTTTGCTAAAGAATGTCCAGCTTGTCTCACTAAATAATGCAACAATCACACCAATCTTGAGTACGCGCGTAACAATGTCGGTCACCGTAATCTGTGTTGCTCCTGCCAGAAACATCAAGCCGTATATGATAATGTATATAACCAGCATTAAGCGAGCAATGTTCTGAAGAGCTACATTACTGACAAGTTTACTATATATAACCTCAGATAACTCGTTAAACTTCTCTCGAAGCGGTTTTACTATATCGCCATATACAACATCAGAAAACCATGTTGATCCTGTATAATTCGCTGTTTTAACCTGTACGTTGCCGGTCATGTTCTCATTTGGTCGCAGCACACGTAACCACAAATACCCGGAACCGTTCGCATTACCTCTAAAGTCACGATTAACTGATGTTCCTGACGTAGAGTTATCTGGCGTACCGCTTGACATAATTTTATATTCGACTTCTATTTTATCTAGCTCATCCATACTTAAAGCAACACTAGAACTACCAATTTCAATATCCATCAAATAACGGCCAAAATGAACAAAATTCATGGATAAATTTGGTTTCAGTCTAGCCAATAATGCGGTAAAGAACTCGTATGAAAGCGTTGAAATGCTATTCCAACTTCCCATAAGCTGGTTATAATTATTATACATCCCGGTAATAGACCAGTCTGTAATAAAGTCCAAATCGCCATCAACATCACTCCTATAATAAAAAAACTCTTTGCCGGTAAATGGAGAATGCACAAATTCCTCAGTAATAGGCTTGATCGTTGTTCCTCCTACTGCAAACCTCATACCTCGACCTTTATCATAATAACAAAGAGGATTATTATCTTGACCATTTGCCCCGTCTGGACAACTATTAAGACCCGATTTATTTACATTAAAAGCACTATTATTCACTCTGCCCTCAAATGTCTTCCAACTGGTTCCGGCATCCCAGTAAAGTCCTGCAAAAATTACACAGTTTTCAGTATATTCCGGCCGACCCGGCATGATGCCATCAGCGCACCATTGCGAGGCATTACTGTATATCACTCTATTATCCGGAAGGGCGCTCTGTGTATAAATCCGTAGCAAATCATCGCCTGTTCCAAGTTCTGAATTCATTTCAGATTTACTACCGAAATAGCTACCGGAATTATCTATGGTAATATTAATTACATCATCTTTCTTCACCGATATCTTGGAGCGACCATTAAAGTTAAAATAATCACTAAAATCTTGTATACGCACCTGAAAAGTCATTTCTGGTATATTTTGATATCTTAAAAGCTGCCCATTTTTAAATTGATGAAAATCTGATATATATTTATCTTGTGCATAATCGTAACGCTGAATAAATATTTGAGGCTTTTCAAACCTTGGATCAATGCGATATAATACCTTATATTTTGCCGGACGCGGTTGCACTCCTTTTGTTGACCACTCTACTTGAAGCAATTTATCTTCTTCCACGTATGTTCCTGTCGAAACCCATACTTCAGAGTTATTTAGGTTTAATGAATGTGTATTTTTAGTGATACTGGCAAATTGAGGCACCTCAATACATCCGGCTATAAATGTTGTAATTGAATCAAATGTAGCATTCATCCAGCCAAATCTATCATCATCGGCTGAAGCGTAAACATTTACATGTACACCTAGCAGAAGAATTATTATTAATGATCGGATTAACTTCATAATTTATTTTTCTCTAATTACTCGCTCTTTTTACTGCTTTTATCCTCAAGATTTTCAGCTTTCTCATCCTCTTTTTCAGTATCCACAGGGTCTGCTTTAATACCGGAACGCTTTACCATCTCACTCTGCGACTCATTACCAAGAGGAGTAGTTTGTCCTTTTTCTTGGTGGGTAGCAGCAATTCCCTTCTTACCTGTTTTTGGATCCACTTTATTAACAGTTGGATCTTGAGTTCCGCTTTTACCCATAGATTGTGCGGCCAATTGAGCCTGAGAAACATTCTTGGAACTTTTTTCCTGTTGATGTGCATTATCAATAGAATCAGTCTTTTTGATTGCTTTTGGATCTGCTTTATTAACAGTTGGATCTTGAGTTCTGCTTTGACCTATTTTTACTTTAGATTGCTTATTTGCTTCACTAGAGCTTGGTTTTACAGATTTCCATGAACTAGGTGATGATGTAACCGAAGAACTTGATTGCTGCTGAGCAGTACCAGACGAGGTCGTTTGAGAACCGGTAGATTGCTGAGTGACAGAACTGGTCTTTGGGTCTTGGGTACTACTACCGGTTTGCTTATCCTTTCTGCCCTCAGTTGATAGTGGAGCTTTTTTATCACCTTTTCGCATGCTCTGGGCTCTTTCCTTGGCACTGTTTTTAATAGCAGCCCGCGACTGGCTGTCCAAACCTACTTTAGATAGAGTTTTTTGCTCAATTGCCCTGGACATAGCACCTCCCATACTTGTTGCAGATGATCCTCCGCTTCCGCCAGCCAGTCTTGCCACAATTTTATTTGAAAAATCTATATACCCCCACATACAATAAGCGATCATAAGCAGCACAACCATATTCTGCATATTCATTCCCATTTGACTACTTCTATGATCAAATCCCCACGGA
>CAJQOD010000042.1 GCA_905479865.1 uncultured Rickettsiaceae bacterium
AAACGCTGCAAAAAAATGGACAATGCCGATCAAAAATTGGCCACTTGCGTTGAATCAGTTTGAGATTTTATGTGGTGATTTTAAGCAGGAATTATTGGAGCATAAATTTTAGCACTTACACAAAAAAACTGATTGACTCGAGCATAAATTTTAGCACTTACACAAAAAAACTGATTGACTCAATTATTACCGGCATATCTTCTATAATTATGACAATTAGCCTGCTGGCTTTGCAAATTAAGGTATTTTCTACCATATTTAGCCAATTCCTTATTATGGATAGCTTTTATGCTACGATTCTATGTACATTAATTGTAATTTTTTATTCCGCTTTTGGAGGCATTAGATCAGTTACTTTTACCGATGTAATACAATTAATTACTTTTGGTGTCCTTATACCGGTACTTGCATTAGTTATCTGGGAAACATTCGGTAGTTTTGAACTAATAGCAAATGTCTTTGAAACCAACCCGGCATTTGATCATAATAAATTGCTGAATTATAAAAAGTATGATTTCTGGATCATGCTGGTGCTATTTTTATATTATCTAATTCCTAGCCTGAATCCTACTTTTTTTCAAAGAACATTGATTGCAAAAGATACTACGCAGGCAAAACATGCGTTTGCCATAGCTTCTGCGATATGTTTTTTAATCTACTGCTTATCAAGCTTCATTGGCTTGATGACTTTAGCTTATAAACCAGGTCTTGATTCTAATGAAGTTTTAACTTTTGCTATTGATCATTTTTCGTATCCAATAATGAAGAGCTTTATTTTAATTGGAATAGTAGCCATGGTGATGTCTACTGCTGATTCGTGGCTAAATTCAGGCTCTGTGATATTTGCTCATGATATTTGTAAACCACTTGGGATAAATGCGGATGAACTCATATTATCTCGCCTTTTTACTATATTTATCGGTGTCGGTACAATAATTTTGACGTTATATACTAATAGCTTACTGGAGATAGTGCTAATAGGAGCTAATTTTTATATGCCAATTGTCACTGTGCCTCTAATGCTTGGATTATTTAGATTTCGTACTACAGGTAAAGTAGTGTTAATTACAATGGCTTTATCAATGACAGTAGTAGTAATTTGGCGTTATAAAGTACAGCCGGTTACAGGAATTGACAGCGTTATTCCTGGGTTAATAACAAGTCTTGTCTCTATTTTTCTTATTCATCATATTTTGGGAGAGCCTGGAGGTTGGGAAGGAAATAAAAACAGTAATAGTAAAAAAAAAGTAGTAAAGCCGAGTATTAAAGAAAAGATAATAAAATCAAGGCAGTGTATTGATAAAATAAAAAATAAAATTGCCAATTTTAATTTATTTGAATTTGCTAATAACTATAAACCCAAATCTGATATAACCTATACCTATTTTGCTTTTGCAGTACTTCTAACAATAATAACTACCCTATCAATAAAGCGGGCAGTATATAAAGAATATCCTTATTTGATCACTTTTCTGCAAGCTATAATATTTTGTATTGCAACCTCGTTTCTTTGTAATAAATTATGGCCGAAAAAGTTCAAAGATAAATATATAGGAATAATATGGTATATTTCGTTATTTGTAGGACTTACTGTTATTAGCAGTTTATTAGTTTTACTCAGTAAATTCTCACATGTCTCTCTAACCATTTTAACTATACATTTAATCATAATTCCCCTGCTTGTCGGATGGCGTACAGCATTGATAATGATTCCAGTTGGATTATGGCTAGCATTCTCATTATATAAAACTTCTATTGGTGTAATGGTTCCTGGTGAGATCAATGATTTAAAATTAAAATTGATGTATATATTATTTATTGTTGCCGGGTTTGCACTTACTTTTCTTAAAGATCAACAATATCAGCAGGAGGAAACAGAAAAAAAAGTAGTATATCTGGAAAAAGAAGCTGATTTTGCAAAAAGAGAACTTGAAAATGTTGTGCAAGGCCTGGATTTTCTGGAAAACCAGTTCAACGATAAGGAAGGAAAGCTTAAAGCTAAGGAAATATATCTAAAGGATCAGTTAAAGCTCAGGAACATTGAAATATCAAAGCTAAGGGATTTAAAGGATGAGTTTATTCGTAATATACCACATGAAACCAATACTCCAATGACCGGTATTTTATCGTTAAGCGAGGTGTTATATTCCTGCTATGATAGTCTGGATGAAAAACTCGTTAAACAATCCATTAAAGATATAGTAAGCAGCAGTGACAGACTCAAGAGTTTTGTCAGTAATATAGCTGATTTATCAAAACTCTCGGCCCTGACTTATGAGCTTAATAAAACGAAAGTAGATTTAAGTGAGTTAGCACGAGAACGTCCTGTTCTATATAAGAAGATATTTGCAGATGATGCTAGGCAGGAGTTTATCTTTAAGGTTGAAGATAATATAATAGTCCATTGTGATGAATATTACATAACGCAGGCGATTGATAATCTAATCAGCAACGCTGTTAAATATGGTGAAAGTCAGCCAATTACCATAAGCCTGACAAAAACAGTGGATAATAAGGTTCAGTTCAAGATTTCTGATCAAGGAATCGGCATACCGCAAGACGAACTAATTGGTATTTTCAATAAGTTCACAGTAAGCTCAAAGACCAGAACTCCGGCAGGAGGTAGGGGCGTTGGTCTTGCATTATGTGAAAAAGTAATATCAGTGCATGGTGGCAGTGTTGAAGCCACAAGCGATGGTAAAAAAGGGTCAGAATTCAGCTTTGTACTGCCTTTGTAGAGGAACATGTTTTGAAATTTAATATACTGATAATCAGGTAATGGTGTTGTAATAACTATGACATTTGAAATTCGTAAAATTCAGGCAGACGATATTGATCAGGTTTTTAACCAAATGGCAGAACTTGCCAAATATGGAGAGATATTCCATCATTTCAAACTAACAAAAGAAAAAATGCAGGAAGATTTATTTGGTGTGCAGGCTGACTGGCATGGCTTGGTAGCTGTATCAAATGGGCGAGTTCTTGGGTCTTGTCTATATAGCTTTGCCAATACTAACAGGGCTTATCATAATACGAAAACACTTTTTTTGGATGGACTCTACATTAACCCGCAACAACGCAGTAAAAATATTGGTAAAAAACTTATCAATAAGATTATTACGATTGCAAAAGATCATAACATCCACAGGATAGAGCTTTGGTGTTTGAAAGATAATTCTCTTGCCAGGAGCTTTTATAAAGAACTAGGTGCAATTGAACTTGATACATTGAATGTTCATAGGTTTAATATCAATGTGTGATGTAGTTTTTTATACTCCGTCTTTACGGTTTGCTTACTGTAAAAGAGAGACATTGCCTACTGTTCTGGCTATTTTAATAATGTTGGTTTAGTGTTAGTTTTGATGATTTGGTTGAGAATGTGTTTAGCGAGTCAATCAGTTTTTTTGTGTAAGTGCTAAAATTTATGCTCCAATAATTCCTGCTTAAAATCACCACATAAAATCTCAAACTGATTCAACGCAAGTGGCCAATTTTTGATCGGCATTGTCCATTTTTTTGCAGCGTTTT
>CAJQOD010000043.1 GCA_905479865.1 uncultured Rickettsiaceae bacterium
AAGTATTAACGGCAAAATATGCAGAAAAAACCGCGCTCTTAAGATCAAGAAAAGTCAGTACAAATTACAGATGGTTAATCCAAAATCCACATCAGATGGTATTGGTTGCTGGCCGCTTGGTTTAAGTGATTTGGCATATAGCTCTGGCAAGGAATATCCGTATGACGGGCAAGATTGGGGGTACTTGATATGGCGAAAAAAGAATTGCTGCTTATGGTGACTTTGCTATCAGCATTTACTGTGAATGCCAGAGCAGAAGAGAGATTTGAATATCAGGAAGAAGATATGAAATTTGCCAAAGATTTGGCGAAGTATTCAAGGCAGACAGGTATGAATGGAATTAAGGAGAAATGGCTGGAGCTACAAAAGATGCAGCAGGAACAAAGGCAAAGTGGCAATAATGATTTAGAACTTGATCAGTTACTTAATATTGACGTATTGAAAAAAAATAACACCCTTAGGGTGTTTGTATCGAGTTCTATGGGTGTGGAGTTGCTACGGAATTATGCACGCCAGGCAAAGCATTACAAGGCAATATTGGTGTTTAATGGCCTGCCTGGTGGTTCATGGCGCAAATTATCGGATTTGGTATATGAAATCACTGAGGGTGAAGCATCCTCTATCCAGCTCGATGATATGGCATTTGCTGAATACTCCATCAAGAGCGTTCCAGCTTTTGTTTTAAGTAGAGAGGAAAGTGTCTTTGATGCGGATGAAAATAGCCCAAAGGAGTTTGACAGGATAGTTGGCAATATAGGTATCAGGCGAGCTTTGCAGGAGATAAAAAAGAATGGTGAGTTATCAGAGGCTGCCCAAGCAATATTAGATGAGGCTAAGGTTTAAAAGATGAATATTCGTATATCTTTTTTAGCAACCCTGTCGGCAATAGTATTATTTACGATAGTTCTATCGGTGATACTCATATCTGCCTGCATGTTTATTGCAGCAGCGAGTGGAGAATATTTAGACCCTACAATACGGGTTAATGTTAACGAGCAGTCAGATTTATTTGAGAAGTCTGTTGATGATTTGCTAGGTTTTAGCAAGAAGCTGGGAGAGCAAAAAAATACTGCTATTAGCGGTGCAAAGTCTGAGGCAGGATTGGAGTTTCTGGTAAAAGAAGATAAGAGCGGTATTACAACTGCAGCAGATTCTCTGGCAGCTATTCCAGCAACTGAACTAAATGCCAGAGGTACAGATGCGTTATTACAGGATGATACAATGAATGATCTATATGTAGATTATACCAGTCCTCTAAATAAACAGGCGATCATAGATGCTAAAAAAATAGCAAAAGGACAGGATGTATTACTGGCTAATCTGCTTGATAAGCTAAAAGAAATTGGTGTTGATTGCAGGACGATTAAGGGTACTCGTGAGGTAGAGCCGGCTTATTACATGCAAGTGCAGCAAACGCAGCATCAGGATACTATATACAACCAGACTATATGTGAAGAACTCAGGAATCAATATAGATGTCATGATTCGGTATCTTTAACCTGCAAAAAGACAGGCAAGAGATATGGAGAGTGGCAAGCAAAAACAATCAGATTTTCCGGCCATACATTGCACTGGAACAAGATGAACTGGGGCTATGCTGTCAAGTGGAAGAGAAAACGTTGGGGCTGGCATATAACGCCATACCATCCCAAAGGCTGGGGAGACTATCAGATTGATTCTATCTGGCGTAAGAACCCTGCTGCAATTATAGCAGATGCACGCAGCTTTATTGCTGAACATTTGAAGGTAGATTTAGAGCAAATTGGCGAAGATATTGTATTTCCAGCTTCTGGAAGGGGTATTGGTAATATTGGTGGTGTTGGCTGCCGTTGGCGTGTTATTTGGGACGAATACGAGTTTGGATATCAATTTAGAGAAACTTATGACATTTGCGAGCAGTGGTCTGAGGATTGGACAGAAAGATGTAGTTTAAACTCTATGGCAAAACCGATTGTCAACAAGACTGGGCAGAGAGGGAAATAGTAGATGTTTAAGAATCAATTATTTATGCCTTTGTCTTTAATAGCTCTTTGTCTGCTACTTGCAACATTTAGCACTATGGCAGACAGTCGTTTTAGCTCTAACTATCCTTGCTCAGATGCAGTTAAAACTTGCACAAGTAGTGGAACAAGAACAGTAGAAGGCTTCCAGGTACACCGGGATTGCTGGGAATGGTCTTATGTCAAAACATGTAATTATCCAAGTAAGAATGATTGTCGTTTATATGAGCATTGTTACGGGGTAGGTGATAAGGGATGTTTGCTAAAAGATTTACTCGGGTCTTGCGTCAATATGCAGCGTGAGTTTTCCTGCAAGAGATGGGTTGTAGTTAACAAGGAGAACCAAACAGCAAAAATGGGTTTTAAAGAGAAGCCAGGCAAGGATGGACTGATATGCAAGGGCATACCATGTATGGACGGACACTGCGTCGATAAAAGTTTTGAGACTAATGGCCAGATGATGGATTCACTATCAAAGCTATATGCAACAAGTGAAATGAATCCAGATAAAGATGGCAACTTTAATTTATTTGAAGGGAGTAATCAGCATTGCGCAAAAAAAGCAACTGGTTATAGCAACTGTTGCCGCATTGATGACAAGGGCTGGGGTAAGGAACTTGGAGCGAGTTGTACTAAGGATGAGCAAACACTCATGGATATGCGATCGAAGAATCTATGCGTCTATGTTGGCAAACAAACAAAGAAGAAAGCAAATATTCCGGTATTGGTAAAGCATCGCTATTGTTGTTTTGGGAATCTGCTTGATAAAGTTGTGCAAGTCCAGGGGCGCAAACAATTAGGCAGAAACTTTGGTAGTGGCAGTAATCCTGATTGTAGGGGTCTTACCTTGAAAGAAATACAGAGAATAGACTGGAATAAGATTGATTTTACAGAATTTATTGAGGATTTGAAAGTAAAGTTTGCCGGCAGTTACAAGGCACCAAGTGCTGAGGATTTAGCAGCAACGATAGAGGGTTCAATGTCTGGCATTAGTGGTTTTGATGCGGATTTATCAGCAGCTGGCACTGTTGAGAGTAGCAGTTTTGATGCATCTGCCCCAAGCAATTCAGGCGGCGTTAACAGCAAATTGCAAGATGATTCCTGGGAAGCTGACCAAGAGCGGCGCATAGAGAAGGAACGATTGGAGAGGGAGAGATTAGCTAAACTGGAAGCAGAAAGATTGGAACGTGAGAGACTGGCTAAATTAGAGGCTGAAAGGCTAGAAAAGGAACGATTAGTTAAAATTGCAGAAGAAAACAGACGCAGAGAGCAATTAAGGTTAGAAGAGTTAGCCCGTCAGAAAGAAATAGCTGCAAAAAGACATGATTTGGAACAAAAAATAGTAGAAAAGCAGGCTAAATATGATTGGGCAAGTGGACAGAGCAAATACTGGCAGAGCAGATATTATAAGGCTCATCGCGACCCTTACAAAACTCAGGCAGGTAGGGTTGAATACGCCAGGCACTGCTGGAAAATATACACAGAGTTTAATGATACTGTATTGATTCCATATCATAGAGAATTGCTGAGTTTAAAGTCCGAATTAGCGAGGCTCAAATGAACAGAAAATCATCTCGTATATTCAGCATGTTAATCTTGCTGGTGCTGCAGTTCTTACCAGTTTGCGCTATTGCAAAACCGGATTTCTTCGAACAACGATATCGTGGCTGGTTATGGTTTGAGGAAAAAGAGAGGATTGAGGAAAAGAAAAGACAGCAAGAGTTAGCTATCCCAACTAAAGAAGAAGCAAAATTTGCAATTGAGGCAAGAAAGGAGGCTCTGGATAATGCCCGTAATATAATGATAGAAACTGCCTATCGTCCAGGGGTAACTAAACAGGATTTTCTACGAGCTGTAGAGAAATATCGCAAGCTGGAGCAGGAAATGCAATTTGCTGCATTAAAAGTAGGCATGGCATGGGATGAAACCAATCTGCTGAACCCTGATTTTCTGGATGAACTTAAGTATCCAGGCAATATGTATGGTCGCAAGAAAAAAGAGGAGTTAGATGTTATACGTGATGTTGCTGTGCTTAAAGAGCTTGCAACGAAGAGTGAGCTTTTTGTATTTCGCCGAGAGGATTGTGGTTACTGCCAGACTCTGGAGAAGCATCTTGACAACTTTGCTCGAATCTATGGTTTCAAGGTTGAAGCAGTCTCGCCTGATGGTAGCGATAGTCCGTATTTTAAGACAACTCACAGCAAGGAGTTGATAGTAGCCCTTGGTCTGGAATTAGTACCAACTGTATTTTTAGTCGCAGATGGCGACATGCATCGTTATGAGATTGCAAGGGGATTAGTTTCTATAGAAGGACTGGAGCGTAATACCCTGCAAGCTGCATCCTTGTTAAAGGATGGAATATCAAAATTAACACGGGGGCTTGGTAAATGATCAGACAGTCACAATATAAAAGCTTTAAAATACATATAGTAATTTCAGTAATTTTTTCTGTGTGCTTTTTCAGGCAGCTAGCTGCTTTGCAGGTATAGAAAAGATCATTCGTACAATTACGCCAAAAGGTACTATGAGCAATGTGACAAATACTGCAATTGTGCATGAGCAGGAGGCAGGTCATATTCTTGGTGGCAGTGTATCTATCAGTGCGCCTCCCTTGCAGGATTTACATCTACTTAATGCTGAAGCACCATCCTGTCGTTTTGGCAGTGTCTGTGATGCATCTATGGACTTTACTGCAGGTGGTTTGTCTTTTGCCAAAGGGTCTGTTCTTCCAAACTTTCTGAAACAGCTTTCCAATCAATCCCGGGCATACGGAACCATACTGCTTATACAAACAATGTGTTCGCAATGCGAGAATATTATGACCTGGCTGCAGGAAGCTGCACAAGCTGCCAATAGTATGGCTATAAATGCATGTAAATCAATGGAAGTTATTGGTGGCGGTATGAAAACGGTTGCAGATGCTGCAAGCGATGCTATTAAGCAAACAGCATTAATTGCAGGTGGTGCAAGCGATGATATGGTTAGTTTGCAGAAAAAATCCAAACAGCCAAATAATGAATCAACTAGTGATCTGCCGGAGTTAAAAAGCTTGCTTGGCGATAATTTCAATCTGGTTTGGAAAGCCCTGGATGAGCGCACAGCAGAAGGAACAGATAATGAGTTTAAGGAATTCCTGATGAGTCTGTCTGGCACTGTCATTGCCAAAAAAGAAGATGGCGTGCCATCATTCTCTCACAAGAGAAGTTTAATTGATGCCAAGAACCTGGCTAAATTTATTGGTGTTGATGAAAGTGGTGACAAGATATTGATTTACGCTTGTGATGAAAATAAAAAATGCCTGAATCCAAAAAAGAAAGATAGCGCAATAGATCATAAAGCTACGATTAAGGCAAAAGTTCTGGATTTAATGACTTCTATTGTGAAAAAAGTAGCAGCGGATGGCGATAGCGAACTATCAGCAGAAGAACAGACTTTGGTTGCACTTTCAAGCACTAAATTAATTAACAAGATAGAACAGGATTTTGGGGCGTATGGCGGCAATATCCAGGCAGTAATTATTGCCCAGAATGAGGGAATAGATGTGCTTTGTTATGATGTGGTTACTAAATACCTGGCTTCGATGCTAGCAGAAGTCAGGGAAGCAGTATCAGAGCTTAAATACGGACAGCTAGGAGATATTGGAGCTTTTACAGCTTTTGAAAAGCAGGCTAATGAAACACTACAAGCATTAATGCAAGCCAAACAAACCGCCTATAACCGACATAGTGTCATTGTTAATTATCAGGATCGTATCTTGCAGCGCGGCAAGTATCAACAGCAAACAATATATAAAAGGATTAAATAAAATGATTCATTTAACTGCTCACACTTATGGCTATAGCGAACTCATTGTTCAGGTATTGAATGGTATTGCCAAGTTCCGTAATTCCGGTGCTTTTGATAGCATCATAGGATTTATGACTTTAGCTATTGGTACATATTATGCGTTGCTCATGGCAAGCTCTTCAACTCCTGAAGGCTGGAAGATATATTTTAGAAAATTACTTGCAACATTGGCTTTCGTTTCCGTGTTGATGCTGCCAAAGATTTCAATGCTGGTGCAGGATCATGTAGCTAAAAAACCGCCAAAGCCTGTAGATAATATACCGCTGGCTTTTGCCTTGCCGGTTGGGGTGATGGAGCAATGGGGTTATGTTCTAACCAAAGGTTTTGAACAGGCTTTTAACTGGAGCGGTGCTAAAAGGACTAATGCATATTCAGAATATGGCATGATATTTCCAGCCAGGCTCGCAAAAGATATGTCGCAGGCTAGGATGCGTGATCCTGAAGTAGTAGCTAATGTGCATTCATTTATTGATCGTTGCATATTAGTGCGTGGGATGATCGGATATCCGTTTACACTGGAAGAAGTTAAGGCCAGCAAAGATATTTGGGGATTGGTTCGAAGCAAAACCAGAGGCGTAATAACTAAATGGACTAAATATGAAAATGGTGTCAGGTCGCTGCAAAACTGTACTCAGGGAGTTGAATACATTGATAGCAAGCTGAAAGATCAAGGAAAAGATTTTCTGGATCATTTAATGCCTAAATATCATTATGGTAAAACGCAGACTGCAAAGTTTTTAGAAGATTTGGGTTCAGTGTTTGGTGGAGGCGAGCGGGCGGATGCTGCCAAACTAATAACCCACCATTTGATGCTAAATGCACTTGATGATGTCGTTAATGAGTATGAAGGGATGGCTTATGGCGTAGCTAGAGCAAAAACCCAGTACGAGGCAAATAGCTGGATATCAGGAGCAACTGCTAAGTGGAGTCTAACCGGTATGCTGGCATTGTTTAAAGTTATAGTATATGCATCATTCCTGATTGTACTACCGATGATGATTCTGGGTGGTGGTGGCCGGCGTTATGGTATGTGGATTACCACTGTATTTAGTTTAACGCTCTGGCCGCCATTGCTTGCAGTAATCAATATGGTAATTGATTTTTCTTTTGATCCGGCACAAATAATAAGTTACGGCGCACTTGCTACAGCGCAAAATAAATATGATTCTATTGGCGCAGTAGCAAGTAGCATGCAAGCGATGGTACCGTTCCTTGCATTCTGGGTTACCCGTATGGGTGAAGGCGGCATTATGCACATGGCATCACCTATTATGGCTGCCATGAGCGGTGCTACTGCTTCAGCTGGAGCGGAAGTTGCAAGTAATAGCAGGTCACTTAACAATACGCAAATTGGTTCTGAATCTCTTAATAATACCAGCTCTAATCACCATAACACTAACTTTGAATCTGTTGGCGGTGAGAGTAGCTATAACTTACCTGATGGCACTATGGTCAAGGAAGTTGGCAGCTCCGGCAAGATATTCAGTACTGGCGATGGACTCAATCAAAGTAAGTTTGCCTCACCTATTATGATGCGTGATGATATGCAGGAAACCAACTCTCTTGCTTTGGGCAAGGAACATGCTAATCACAAATCCATCGGTGCAACGCTGGAAAAAGGCTTAAGCCATCAGGAGCAAAATATTGACAATTACGTAAAAGGCCTGGCTAAGCGCATTGATGCCGGTGAAAGGGTCAACTGGAGTGCTTTAGGCAAGAATGCCGAGAGTGTGGCTAATGCTGTAAATTATGAGCTGCAAACCGGCCAGGGGTATCAAAATGAAACGCGCGAGATGGCTTCTCTTGCAGTTGAGGCTTCCTTTGGTGGTGATCTACCTTTTACAAAAATAGGAGGTATTGTTATAGGCAGAGGCGAGCTACAAGGCCAAGCATCGCAAGAAAATTCTTTAAGAACTATCAATAGTGAAGGCAAACATTGGAGTCAAAACTTTGAAAATATTGTTGAAGCTGGCAGTAATGCAGATTTTGGTAAAAGCTGGGGCGTTGATTCAAATTTAACTCACGATATCCAGTCAACCAGATCAGCTAATATGGATTTACGTCAGCAGGAACAGGTAAGTAGCGATAGAATTGAGTCACTGCAACAAAGGGCAGAAGAAATCAGAAGCTTTGGTTCTAGCTATGATGTGTCAGCTACGCATCTGGTTGCTTCCAGGTTAGAAGATGGAGGAATGAACCCACTGACAGCGCAGCGATTAATAGATAATCCGATGCGTGCTAATGCTGAAGATCGCTACAAGCTAAATCAGGCAAGAACAGAGGTGCGTAATGAGTTAATGGAGAAAATCTCGTCTGCCCAGAGGGTTGATAAGACAGCGGATTTTGTTGAATCTGGCAATCAGCATAATAAGGATAGTCAAACGCTTATTGATGATGCTACGAACTCTATTGATACCGCAAATACTAATGCAGCAAGGGATATCAGGCAGCAAGCAAATAATGACGGTGTGAGTAAGGGGCAGGTTGAAGGTGAAATAGGCCGTATATACAGACAAAATACTGATGCGTATAAACAGGTCAAGGCCGATATTGCAGCTCGTAATTATAATTTAAAAATGGAAAATGAGAAAAAACTGCAGAAGGCAGCAGACAAGGCAAAATCTGCACAACCATTGGAGCGGGCGGAGAGTACAGTGAGCTATATAGTAGATAAACTAAAGCCACCGAAAGATAGGTAGAGCCGATGAATACTAAAAGAGGCTGCGGTTATTATTTGCACGATTTCCTAATGAGGTTCTGCCATCGCATGATGAGAGAAGAAATCCACTATGACGTATTTTGCTAGGATTTTTAGCCTCAAAACAGGAAGCAAGTGGAATATTAGCATAACAAAGAATAGAAACAGGTATAAGAAATATGAAAAAGACAACTTCACCAAAACCGAATTGTCCTAGCTCTAGGCCAAAGAGGGATAGTATTTTGGAAGCAGCTAAAATAAAAGCTATTATTGTAAAGAACCAGATATATCCGGCATATTTGACGGCTCGCATGGCTTGTGGTTCTCTGTTGTCAACAGCAGATTTATCTACCGGCGCAAAACCAAATATAAAAATGGTAGTAGCAAGCGGCAAGAGTAGCATCCAGCCGCTCCACATGATAGCTGCCAGAAATATTTGCGCAGGTACGGCAACCAGGAAAACAAGATTCCAGAATCTGTTTTTAGTAAGCCAACCTGTTTGTTTAGCTATCACAGCAGCTTTTACTTGCTTACTTGCGAGTTTAGGCTGTTTTATGAAATCCTGCATAAGAATTACCGGTGATTTCCTGTATAGAATATATAATTGCATTCTATCTCAAATAATCCGGCTTAACAAACAAATAACAGTATTACTCATGGGTTTTTTCCTAAGTTTATGTTGCAATATTAGCTTGGTATCTGCATTTGAGTCATATAGTAAGGAGCAGTTAGCTTCAGTAATTAGCAAAGCGGAGCGCACTTATCAGGTACCTACCGGACTGATTGGGGCTATTGCTGAGGTGGAGTCCGGTAGTCGGACATTTGCTATTAATGCAAGCGGTCGTTCTATTTACCTTAAGTCTCTTTCTGAAGCAAAGCAAATAGTACAGAAAAAGTTAAATGCAGGTGTGACTAATATAGATTTGGGATTAATGCAGCTCAACTGGCGTTGGCATGGCAGTGCATTTGCAAATATAGAGGAAATGCTACAACCGGAGAAGAATATAGAATATGCAGCAAAGCTTTTGCAGTCTCTGTATTTGCAGCACGGCAATTGGCAGGCAGCAATTCGCCACTATCACTCAAACAAGGAGCAATATAACAGGAAATATTCACGTAAGGTAGCTATGTGCTGGTTGGGACGATGAATAGAAGATAAATTTAATAGTCATACCTTTACTTTAAAGCAAATAATGGCAATAACAGGATAAATTTTTATGGAATACGTTTTATGACACATAATAATATACTAATGTATACATTCTATTTAATGTGTATTATACTAATATTTATATTAGTATTGAATAGGTGGAGTTATGAATTGGACAACTAGAAAACTCACAGTAAAGCAAATAGATAGACAAGTAAAGCACCTGTCTGATTTTAAAATACCGACAGCAGGATGGATAAAAACTATCAGAGAGGCACTTGGTATGAATGCTCGTCAGCTAGGAGAAAGGTCTGGAGTGAGTGGTGAGAGAATATTAAAGATTGAATCTGATGAGCTAAAAAGCAGGTTAACAATGGCTACTCTTGAGAAAATGGCAGAAGCAATGAATTGCCGTTTGGTTTATGGATTTGTTCCAAGTGAGAGCTTAAGTAAAATAATTGAAAGAGCTGCCGCAGAAAAAGCAAGATTACAATTAACCAGGGTGTCACACACTATGGCATTAGAAGATCAAAAAATAACTGACAAGGTATTAAGTGAGCAAATAGAGCTACTTAAAGAAGATTTGCTCAGAGGAAACATAAAGAAGGTTTGGGAAAAATAATGCAATTTACTTACGCCAAAGGAGCTACACCGCTATCACCGGATGAAGCTTATAACCTGATACCTAACCATTTGACTACACAAAAAGAGCTGAATGAATGGGAGCAGTTTAATATTGTCAAGGGTGAAAATTGGGCTTTGAGGAGAAAAAGAAAAGACATGCTAACTATTTATTTTGCTAAAAAGCTGCACAAAAAAATGTTTGATGAAACATGGTTGTGGGCAGGAGTGTTCAGGAAGAGTCAAACTAATATAGGTGTAGAGAGTATATATATACCTCAAGACTTAAAGCTACTATTTGATGATGCAAGATTTTGGATAGAAAATAACAGTTACTCAATTCGTGAAATTGCAGTCAGGCTACATCATAGATTAGTGTTTATCCATCCATTTCCAAATGGTAACGGCAGGTTCTCAAGGTTGTTTGCCGATCTTATAATGTATTACCAAGATAATCCACGCTTTACCTGGGGTAGTACTAATCTTGTAGACGATTCACAAATACGCCAGAAATATCTGGCTACATTGCAAGAAGCTGACAAGGGAGAATATGGTAACTTAATTAAATTTGCAGATAGTTAAGGAAAAAATTAATCATGCTAAATAACTTCATAGGTGGCGGTCAGGTATTCCTGCATAAAGTGCGGATGTTTTTGCAAGTGTTCTTTAAAACGCTGCACGTATCATTATTTGCAGGAGTTCTGGTTGCTTTCTGGCTAAACCTGGGAGCTATGCAAAGACTTGACTGGGATGGATTCTATTCCTACAGAAAGGCAGTAGTTGCTATGAAATGGGATGATGCTTTTGCAGGTATTAGGTCATCTATTGGCAAAGATGCGGGTCATATTACTTACATCAATGCTCGATCCGGCAATCATGTATGGGAAAATATCGATCCTTACAAAGTAACTCGTATGGGTATCTTCCAACAGGCTGATAGAAAAGCCTGGCAATTGGCGGTAAGTGTTTCTCTGTTAGCTGCCAGTATTACATCTGGGTGTTTTCTTCTGGTATTTCTGGTGTGGAGTAAGTTTGGGCGTGGACTTCGGCTTGAGAAGAAGAAAGAAGGTAGTGGAGTTGTTTTAACGGATGAACAGGTGCGTAGCAAGCTTCGCAGTCTTGGTAAATGTAGTGAGTTTAAGATTGGCAAGATGCCGCTTGTTAAAGATATGGAGACCAGGCATTTTCTGGTAACAGGTTCTACCGGTTCAGGTAAGACTAATCTGATATATAACTTATTACCACAGGTGGAGAAAAAAGAGCAGCCTGCCATAGTTATTGATCAGACCGGTGAGATGATAGCTGGATACTACAACCCTAAGCGTGGTGATATTATATTTAATCCGTTTGATGCTAGAGG
This sequence comes from uncultured Rickettsiaceae bacterium, assembly GCA_905479865.1. Classification (GTDB taxonomy): domain Bacteria; phylum Pseudomonadota; class Alphaproteobacteria; order Rickettsiales; family Rickettsiaceae; genus Megaera_A. Next base: position 11,676 of record CAJQOD010000043.1, read on the forward strand.
TAAGGCTTGGGATTTCTGGGCTGATTGTGATAGCCGTGAAGATTTAGAGCGTTTTTCAAAGATATTGATTGGTTTTAACAGGAAACAGTCCGGTAGCTATTCTGATCCATTCTGGGAAAACGCAGCAGAGGGGGTATTTAATTCGTGTATTGAATATTTAAGACCACAAAAGGCATCAATTGAAACCATAACCAATATGGTATGTCATGCGAATCTTACTTATCTCAGGAAAGTATTGGCAGAAACTCAGGCAAGGCGATATTTAGGAGAAGATTCCAGGCACACGGCAGCTTCCATTGTTTCCGTGCTTAGTACAAATAGTAAACCTTTAACTTATTTACAGAATCAGTCTAAGGGAGGAAGCTTTTCACTGAAGGAACATTTTACTGATATTAAGAATGGATCAGATGCCTGGTTATTTTTAGCTACAAAGCCAAGTAGCAGGGCTTTAACACTTCCGCTTATAGCATGTCTTACAGAGCTTGCCCTGACGCAGCTAATGGATATGGGCATCGACAAAACCCGCAGGGTCTGGTTTGTAATTGATGAGCTAGCAGCACTTGGTAAATTACCTGCTTTATCACCATTAATGGCAGAAGGTAGAAAATATGGTGCATGTGTGATAGCCGGTATGCAATCACTAAATCAGCTTTACTCGTATTATGGTCAGTATGACGGCTCTACTATATTCGGTCAGTTTGGTACATCCTTTTTCTTCAGGAATACAGAGCCGGCAATTGCCAGGATGGTCAGTTCCATGTGTGGTAGTGAAACCATCACCCGTCAACAGAAGAATACCAGTTTTGGAGCTAATACGTTCAGAGATGGAGTTAGCTACAATGAACAACAGCAGAAGAAAGCTTTAGTCGAAGTAGATGATTTAGCTGCTCTTGCTGTTGGTGAGTGTTATACGCTACTTCCAGAACCAGTGGTGAGACTATCCAGGATGCAAACTGATGAGGCGAAGTTTAAAAATAAGCAAGCAGGGTTTGTGGCAAAGGAAGAAGATGAAATTTCTAACCTGATTACAGACACAGCAGAGCGGGAGCAGCTTGTTATAGAAAATATTCAGGATAGAAAAGTAGTAAATCAAGCAAAGGTGGAAAAGAAAGAACCGGAACTTGCAATATAACTGAGGTAGCAAACTCAATTAATCAATTAACAAAATGAGAGAATTTATGAATAAAAATATGAAACTAACAACAAAACTAAAAAACACAAAACTGAAAAGCGCAAAACTCAATAATGGAAAAGCAGGCAACAAGCTACTTCTGAGGATAGGCGCAATTGTAGCTCTATCAGCGTTTAGTTTTAGCAGTGCGCTAGCTGTTGTAAATCCGGCTAATCTGGCACAAGCTGGTTATTGGTACATCGATGACGATATTAGAGTGGTGCTTAAGAGTAGATTAGATGCGGGTAGTACCTATGTCGCCCCTGCATTACCTTTTGAAAGCCAGGTTTTACTTAAGGATATCATTCGTGATTCGGTGAATGAAGCAAAGAATGTAGGTACTGCTCTCGTGCCAGTTAATTTCAGCAATAGCCATTGGGCAGCACTTGCAATTAAAAAGACGGGTACAGGCGCTATTAAAGTTATCTACAATGATTCTTTTGGTAGTCCAATTGGTGCAAAGGCCAATAGTACACTACTAGCGCAAGTTTTGCGGCAAATTGACCCTAATATTGAAATTGTAGATTTGCAGGTAGTTCAACAGACGGATGGCAGTAGTTGTGGCGCATTTACAGCTGAGAACCTGATTAAGATAGCAGAGCTTGATGTAAGTAATTTAAGCCCCGAGCAACTACGCACAATTCTTGGCAAAATCAATGATGCATCTGCTATTAGAAACTCGCATTTCTTCATTCTGTATGAGGGCGATGGCGTATTTGATGTAGAAATATTAAGGCCGAAAGCTGAAGCAATAGCTAATGAACTGCAAAGCCAGAACAGACAACTCATCCGCAATCTATCCAATATTAATACTCTAACGCATGATCGTCTTGCTGGCTTAACCCGCACTAATGTTTTTGCCGGTGTAGCTTCTGGTGAGAATACGCAAGATCATGGTGTTTGGTTAAAAGGCTTTGTTGGAAGTGAAAAAGATAAGGGAAGTGTTGGTTCTGGAGTACTCAAGAATAGTACCAGCAGTAAGAGCAATTTGCATGGATTCATTCTTGGCGCAGATACTAAGCTGGATGAAGATACGACTGTTGGTATTGCTTTTAGTCATGGTCAAAGCAAAACCAGACAAAAGTTACAGGGCATTCTAACGAATACTGATAAGATCAGCAGCAATATATTTAGCCTATATGGAAGTAGTGATATAGACGAGGATATATCACTTAATGCCAATATTGCCTATGGTAGCGCAGTAATCAAGACAAGAAACAACAATGCTGCCGGTAGTTCGTCCAAACAGAAGGGCAATTTGTTTGGTGGGTCGTTAGTTGCTAATTACAACCTCTACTCTACAGAGTATATAGCTATTACTCCAAAAATTGGCACATTATATACGCACCTCAAGCTTAAAGGCCATGAGGATGGAGCAATGAAAATCAATAAAATCAAACAGCAGGAACTACAGCTAAATATCGGTATAGTAATTAGCAGCTTCCATGATACGGATAGCTTCACGCTAATCCCAGAGGTCAGTGCTGATTATAGTTATGGTGTTTGGCGCAAAGGCAATAGCGTAAAAATCACCAACCAACTTGATCAGACAATCATTGCGCAGAAGATCAGTAACAACAAAGGTGCATTTAAGCTTGGCGGTGGTCTAACTATTGCAGGTGATGTGCTGGAGCTAGGTGGTGGCTACGAGCATAGCATACAAGGTAAAAGCAGAGGCCATACAGGATATGTAAAGCTTAGAGTGAATTTCTAATGATCTGATAAAATCAACTAATTTGGAAAAGATGAATAAACAGAGAAATATAAATGGTTCAGGATGATGAAGCACAAAAAGGTAAACAAAAAGAAATAAGAGAAAAGTTTTTTGAAGAAAGCGATGAAAGAGCTACCCTGATTGGAAAACCAATCCATACTGTCAGGCGTTATAAGGCGCAAAGCCTCTTTCATACCACTCGCCCTTATTTTCGTTTTATTGATCTTTTTGCTGGAATTGGTGGATTACGGATACCTTTTGAAGAAATTGGCGGCAAATGCGTATTTACTTCAGAATTGGACAGGTTTGCACGACAAACATACGCTGCCAATTTTCCGGATACTCAGGAACATGAGTTTGCAGGAGATATCCGTCCTTTTACAAACACCAACTGATAAGCAAAACCAAGCCTGTTATGTTTTCCTCGGTGCTTAGTAATGAATGCAACATCATTTGCACCCAATTTACCTAACTTTAATAAGCTTTGTTGTGAGAATTCCATTAGTCAGGCCAAAATTTATTAAACTTTCCCGGTGACAACTGACGAATATTACGGTGTCCTAGATATTGTTGAATACTACGAGTATCATTATCATCGTTCGCCAACTTATAGCCAGTAGAATGTCTTAGCATATGCGGATGCACCGGCATATCTATTTCAGCTATTTCAGCTGCTCTAGAAAATAGTTTAGCAAATGTTGAAGCAGTCATGGGGCTTTTACGTTCTGATAAAAACACATATTGTGTATCTGGATATTGACGTTGGATTTTGCGTAGTGCTCTTAATTCTGGACCAAAAAGAGGATGGGTACTATCTAGGCCATTTTTTAAGCGATGAATCTGCAATAACCCTGATTTTAAATCCACTTGCTGCCAACGCAAAGAGATTAGCTCGCTTACTTTTAACCCGTGCCTAAATGCAAGCAATATCATTGCTGCATCACGGTTACCATGGCGACCAATATTCCTGGCAGCGGATATTATTTTGTTAACCTCCGCTTCAGTAAGATATTCTCTAGAACGCCTAGATTTATTTTTAGGTTTTTGAAATGGCAACGACATTTTATACGCTTATACTACAAAAAGTTATAACTTGCTGTAAAAAGGATATTAGAGTTATAAGAATAAGTAAAGTTTTTTCTTAAGACTATAGGGAATAAAAAAATAAACATTCAGTAAATAGGCTCATTTACTGAATGTTATGTAACATAAAAAACAGATAAAAAATCCACAAAATCATGTCAAAAACTGCTACTTACAATAAAAAGTTTATTTTACTGCAAGTAATAAGATTACTACTATGGCAATTCAAGGGATACAAACAAGACTTACAAAAGTCAAAAACGTTATTTTACGAGTCAATCAGTTTTTTTGTGTAAGTGCTAAAATTTATGCTCCAATAATTCCTGCTTAAAATCACCACATAAAATCTCAAACTGATTCAACGCAAGTGGCCAATTTTTGATCGGCATTGTCCATTTTTTTGCAGCGTTTT